>NZ_FR886657.1:0-10017 GCF_000436615.1 Blautia sp. CAG:237 | reverse complement strand
CGTGTAAAGAATGTTCATACCCTTTGTGTTGTTGGTGAGATCTATGCAGCAAACAAGCGGTATGACGACAGCAGGGAGATTTTCCTTCTGGCTTATCACAGAGCTCCTATTGGCAGAAATATTTTGTATCGATTAATCGAAGTATCCCTCAAGATGAAGGATATTGATGAGGCAATGGAATATTATGATGAATTCTTGGAAGTTGCCCCTAATGACAGTACACAGTATGTATTAAAATATAAAATCCGCAAAGCAGAACAGGCTCCGCTCGAAGAGCAGATCAGAATTCTCGAGGATTACAAAGAGAAAGAATTCACAGAGAGATGGTCATACGAGCTGGCTAAATTATATTATCAGAATGGAGATACCAAGAAATGCCTGGATCTCTGTGATGAAATGGTTCTCTGGTTCAGTGATGGCAAGTATGTCATGAAAGCCCTGGATCTTAAGAGTCGTATGGGAATGCTGAGTGGTAAAGAAAAAGAAAAATACGATAAACAGTTTATTCCGAATCTCAAGACAGTGGAGGATTCCGCTGAGAATAAAGAAGAGGTTCAGGATGGAGAAGCGAAAGAACCACGGGCAGAAGCAGCACCGGCAGCAGATGATGATGCACCTGTGATCGACAGCGTAGATATTGATGAGCGTGATGTTAATGGAGCAGAAAGCCTTCAGGAAAAAATCTCCAAGGGAATCCGCGATATCTTTACAGGAAAGAAAAAAGAATCCGAAGAGGAATTTATGAAGGAAGAGGAGGAAGCACCTGCTGAGGAGGTTCCGGAAGAAATGATCAAGGATATTTCTTCAGAAGCAGAACCGACAAATGTACCGGAACTTGAACCGGAAGATGCAGTGATCCCGCCTCCGGCAACACCTGGAACTTCTATTTTCAGCACGATCGAGGAGAAGATAGAAGAAGTTACAAATCAGGAGATCAAGGATGAACAGGAAGAGACACCGGAAGAAGTAACTGAGGAAGTCAGTGAAGAAGAACTTCCGGATGTAGTGATCGAATCTGAGGAAACAGATGCTGAAGAAGCAGAGGAGCTTCCGGAAGCTGAAGAAGAACCGGAAATCGAAGAGGTTGAAATTCCAGAAGAAGTGAAACCGCTGGAGACAGAGGATGACTTTGTTGATTCGGCAGAGGAAGAGGAGACAAAACTTCCTGAACTTGAGATCCCGGAAGCAATGAAGAATGTTGGAATGGAAAATCCATTACATACAGAAATTCCGAAAGCACCGGATATCTGTCTTCCGGGAGCAGAAGATTCTGAGGAGACACCTGATTTTGAATTTAATCTGGAAGATACGATTCTTGCAGCAGCAACTGCACAGGGAATTGAAATTCCGGATGAACCGATAGTGAAAGAAGAACCGGTTCAGGAAGTAAATACTGCAGAAGAGGATGCTGAGGATTATATGTCTGAAGAGGATCTTCGCAGTGCAGAAGAAGAATTCCTGAACGGACCTGTCAAGAAGCAGGATCCGGAAGAAGAAATTTATGATGATCTGGATTCTTATAAGATGGAAGATGACTCTGATGAAGATTTCGGTGAGGAAGACGGCTACGAAGATGAGGATATCAGTGATCTTGAGGAAGAAGAATTCCTTGCAGATCAGTATGAGGATACTGTAAAAGCAGCCAAGACTCCTGAAAAGAAACCAACTCTCAGAAAATCCGGCAGGAAAGAAAAACAGCAGGAACCGGAAGATGACGACATGGAGCAGCTTCTCTATACTGTTGAGCCGAAACGCAAAGCCAGGGATATCATTCCGAGAGAAAAGAAGATGACCGCAGATGAGGAGAAACTCTTTACCTACTTTGCGAAAGTTCCGGGCTTAAGGGAACAGATCGTGGATGCACTTTATGATGCGCAGATCTGTGCTTCTGACAAGACTTCAAAGACAGGAAATATTATTGTGATGGGTGGCCGTGAGACAGGAAAGACAAGACTGATCTCAGGACTGATCCCGGCGATCTGCAAGGAACTGAACCTGGAGGCATCCAAGGTTGCCTATGTATTTGCGGATCAGATCAATGGCAAGAATGTAGCAGAGATTGTTCGTAAGATGTCAGGCGGTTTCCTGGTTATCGAAAACGCCAATCAGCTGGCAAAAGAAACAGTTAATCAGTTGAATAAGGCAATGGAGTTCCGGACTGACGGACTGATCGTGATCATTGAGGATGAAAAGATCGGAATGCGTAAACTGATCGCAAGATTCCCGAAATTTACATCCAAGTTTACATCTATGATCAATATTCCGGTATTTACCAACGATGAACTTGTTAATTTTGCGAAAATCTACACAAGAGAGAACGGATACACCATCGACCAGATGGCAATGCTGTCGCTGTATAACCTGATCAGCACAAGCCAGAAGGAAGATCAGCCGATGAATATCGGTGCGGTCAAGGACATCATTGACAGTGCGATCGCCAAATCAAGAGGAGGTCTTCGTAAACTGATCTCCAAGAAAAAAGTAAATCAGGATGGATACCTGGTACTTTACGAGAAAGATTTTAATTAGTGAGAGGAGAAAATATGGCCAGACCTTATCTTGGAAATCCTAAATATACCATTGAAGTCCTTCAAAAGTACGGTTTTGTATTCCAGAAAAGGTTTGGTCAGAATTTTCTGATCGATACCCATGTTCTGGAGCGTATCATCGAAGCTTCCGAGATCACCAAAGATGATTTTGTACTGGAGATCGGACCGGGAATCGGAACGATGACACAGTATCTTGCAGAGGCAGCAAGAGAAGTAACAGCAGTTGAGATTGACGATGCACTGATTCCGATCCTTAAGGATACACTTAAGGAATGGGACAATGTAACTGTTCTTCACGGAGATATCCTCAAGACAGATATCCGTAAGATCGCAGATGAGAAGAATCAGGGGCGTCCGATCAAGGTCGTTGCAAATCTGCCATATTACATTACGACACCGATCATTATGGGCTTATTCGAAAGCCATGTTCCAGTAGATTCGATCACGGTAATGGTACAGAAAGAAGTGGCAGACAGAATGCAGACAGGTCCTGGTTCCAAGGATTACGGGGCACTTTCACTGGCTGTACAGTATTATGCAGAACCAAAGATCGTTGCAAATGTACCGCCGAATTGCTTTATGCCGCGGCCGAAGGTTGGAAGTGCGGTGATCCGCCTGACGAGACATCAGAATCCGCCGGTAACAACGCTGGATGAGAAATTAATGTTCCGTCTGATTCGTGCATCTTTTAACCAGAGAAGAAAAACTCTGTCAAACAGTCTTAAGAATTCACAGGAACTGCCGTATTCCAAGGAAGAGGTAGAAGCTGCGATCACAGAATGTGGACTTCCGTTGAATATCAGAGGGGAAGCACTGACGCTGGAACAGTTTGCCAGACTGTCAGATACATTTTCGAAATTAAATAAATAAGCAAATAAAAAGCATCCGGTGGCTGGTCGGATGTTTTTTATTATTTATTAAATTTAAAAGGAAGGAGAGTTGATAACCATTTCAGGCTATCAACATATGAAAAAGAAAATTATAAAAATAATGTTGGCTGTATTATTTTTATGGTCTTAGTATAGCCAGAAAATATGATGGAATCGTGTTGAACTTATGAAAAAACAGTGAACAAAGGTCAAAAGTTTTATGAATGACAGCCAGATAAAAAATTTTTACAGCATAGCCGAAAAACTGTGGTATAATGGGCTCGCCTGAGAGAAAAAGCATCGAAACAGGTGTGAAATTCAGGCTGATACATGAGAATGCATGAATTCAGGAGGTAATTACAATGAAAATAAACAAAAAAATCAGTGCACTGGTACTTGCAGGGGCTCTTGCATGTACAACACCGGCGATGGTCTACGCACAGGACAGCTCAGATGTGGTTGACCAGGCCGTAGAGATCCTTCAGGATAACGGAGTGGATGAACTTCTGTCCGATCCGGACAAGGTAGTGGATCTGATCGTTCAGGCTAAGGAAATTCTCGGTCAGGTAGATGTAACAAATGATGAGATCGGCTCAGCTCTTGATGTGGCAGCAGAAAGTGCGGGAATTACACTTTCCGATTCTGAGAAACAGACTCTGATCCAGTTATATGATAAATTCAAGAATACAGATCTGGATGAGGACCAGCTGAGAAGTCAGGTAAATAAGGTTTATAACAAGCTGGATGAGCTTGGGATCACCAAAGAAGATGTCAAAGGAATCATTGGCAAACTGGTCGATTTTGCCAGAAGCATCCTTAACTGACCTCACAGGAAAGACACTAGTACGTTTGTGAAAAACACACAGGATAAAAAATAGAGGAGTCAGAAATTTATAGTATATTTGAATAAAAAAAATGAATATACAGAAATAAAATTGTGCAAATATACGGAAACTTCATTGTTTGTTCATAAAAAGTTCATAATCGACTGTTATTATAAGTACAGTTCGAAGAGAACTTCACTAACAGACGTTGTAATGTTCTTCATTACACATAAATTTTTTCATAATAATCGCCCCGGTAAACCACTGCCGGGGCACTCCTCGTTTATTGAGTCCCTTTTTGGGGACTTTTTTTATTTCCTCCTGCATATAAAATATGCTATAATGAGACTAACTATAGTAAAATGATCAAAAGTATAGACGATATAGATAGATTTTTATACGAGAGGAGAATTGCAGATCATGTCTGAGTCAATGAAAGATTATGAAAAAGAACTGGAAGCTTCCATGAAAACGATCGAGGAAGGTGACATTCTCACAGGAACTGTGATCAGTGTGGATGAAAAAGAAGTGATCCTCGATCTTAAATATTATGCAGAAGGTGTGATCCCGGCAGAGAATTTCAGCAGAGAGCCAGGATTTAACCTCAAAGAAAATGTCCAGGAAGGGGACGAGATTCAGGCTACCGTGATCCGTAAAGATGACGGAAATGGAAATATCCTGCTCTCAAGGGTAGAGGCAGTTGATGTCTTTGCATGGGATAAACTTAAGGGATTAAAGGAATCTGGAGAGGTTCTGGATGTTGTAGTAAAAGGAATCACAAACGCAGGCGTTATCGCTTATGTAGAAGGTGTCAGAGGTTTTATCCCGGCATCCAAACTTGCTCTTGGATATGTTGAGGATACAGAGGCATATCTGAACAAACCGATCCAGGTACAGGTCATCGACGTTGATAAAGAAAGTAAGAAACTGATTCTTTCTGCTAAGGAAATTCTCCGTGAGAAGGCAGAAGAAGAACGCAGAAACAAAGTTTCAAACCTTGAGATCGGGCTTATCACCGAGGGAACAGTAGAGAGCCTTCAGCCATATGGTGCATTTGTAGATCTTGGAAACGGACTTTCCGGTCTGGTGCATATTTCTCAGATCTGCGAGAAGAGGATCAAGAAACCGTCAGAGGTTCTTGCTGTAGGAGACAAGGTCAAAGTCAAAGTCACTGCGATCAAGGACGGAAAGCTCAGTCTCAGCATTAAGGAAGCATCTGATATGATGGCGAAGGAAATCGAAGAAGAAGTTTATGAAGTACCAGATGCAGGAGAAGAGGCAACCACTACACTGGGCTCTCTCTTTGCAAATATCAAACTGGATTGAAAGGACGGCTGGAATGAAAAATCAGGAAAAAATTTTTGTTATAGGACATAAAAATCCGGATACAGATTCTATCTGTTCGGCAATTGCATACTGCGACATCAAAAACAGGACAAGCCAGCACCAGAAATTTATTCCGAAGCGCGCAGGACAGATCAATGAGGAGACAGAGTATGTGCTGAGCCGTTTTGGAGTTCAGCCGCCGGGATATCTGAGTAATATCGGAACCCAGGTCAAGGACATGGATATCCGTATGAGCCCGGATGCAGACAAGGGAATGTCGCTGAAAGCTGCATGGGATATCATGCAGGAGAACAGCATTGTTTCTCTTCCAATCAGAGATAAAGAAGGTGCCCTAGAAGGTCTGATCACGATCGGTGATATTGCGAAGACCTATATGGATACGACTGACAGCTATCTTCTTTCCAGAGCAAGAACACAGTATCAGAAGATCGCAGAGACGATCGACGGAGAAGTGATCGAGGGAAATCCTCATGGATATTTTATCAAGGGAAGAGTTATGGTAGGAACTGCCAACCCGGATAAAATGAAAGAATATATCGAAGAAGATGATATGATCATCATGGGAGACAGAGAAGAGGATCATCTTCAGGCGATTTCCCAGAATGTAAGCTGTATTATCGTGGGACTTGGAATCCAGGTATCAGAGAATGTTATGAAACTCGCACATGAGAAGGATATCATCATTATTTCTTCCCCGTATGATACCTTTACGATCGCGCGACTGATCAACCAGAGTATTCCGGTCAGATATATCATGAAAACAGAAAATCTTGTAACTTTTAATACCGAAGATTTTACAGATGATATACAGGATGTCATGATCAAGCACCGTCATCGTGCATTCCCGGTCATCAACAAGAAGGGCAAATGTATCGGTACCATATCCAGACGTAATTTCCTGGGCATGCACAAGAAGCAGGTAGTTCTTGTAGACCATAATGAGATCGATCAGGCAGTAGATAATATTGAGAAAGCTGACATTCTTGAGATCATTGACCATCATAAACTTGGAACACTGCAGACGGTTCAGCCGATCAGCTTCCGTAACCAGCCGGTGGGATGTACCGGAACGATCATGTATCAGATCTATGGCGAACAGAAACTTGAGATCTCGCCTAAGATCGCAGGACTTCTGTGCGCAGCGATCATTTCAGATACGCTGATGTTCCGTTCACCGACCTGCACACTGCAGGATAAGATGGCAGCAGGAGCACTGGCACTGATCGCAGATATTTCCATTGAGCAGTTTGCGAAGGAAATGTTCCGTGCAGGAAGCAACCTCAAGGATAAATCACCGGAAGAAATCTTTTATCAGGATTACAAGAAATTTATTGCAGAAGGTGATATCTGCTTTGGCGTTGGACAGATCAGTTCTATGGATTCAGAAGAACTCAAAGAGATCAAAGAAAGACTGCTGCCGTTCATGGTAAGCGAATGCGGACGCCATGGTGTCACCAGAGTTTACTTCATGCTGACGGATATTATAACACAGTCAACGGAACTGCTGTTTTATGGAGAGGGAAGCCGTGAAATGGCAGAAAATGCATTTAAGATGGAGCCGGAAAACGATGCATTCTATCTCGAAGGTGTAGTTTCACGTAAGAAACAGCTGATCCCGCCGCTGATGGAAGCAGCACAGATGTCCGGTGATTATGCATAAAACAAAAGCAAAAGACAGACAGGAGGATTTGTAAATCATGGCAAAACAGACCTGGAAAGCAGGGAATATGCTGTATCCGCTCCCGGCGGTTATGGTGAGCGTTACAGATGGCAAAGGACAGGATGATATTATAACAGTAGCCTGGACAGGTACGATCTGCACAAATCCTCCAATGGTTTATATTTCTGTTCGTCCGAGCCGTTTTTCCCATCATATGCTGATGGAAACGGGAGAATTTGTAATCAATCTGACGACAGAGAAACTTACCAGAGCTACGGATTACTGTGGTGTCCGCTCTGGCAGAGACGTTGATAAATTCAAAGAAACAGGACTTACAAGAGAAAAGGCAGAATTTGTCAAAGCACCTATGATCAAAGAATCTCCGGTATCTATAGAATGCCGTGTTACAGAAGTTAAGAAACTGGGATCTCATGATATGTTTCTTGCGGAAGTACTTGCAGTACATGCGGATGAGGAGTATATGGACGAAAACAACCGCTTTGATCTTAACCGTGCACGTCCGATAGTATATTCTCATGGAGAATATCTTGGTATCGGAAAGAAACTGGGCACATTTGGCTACAGTGTCAAAAAACGGAGAAAAAGTGCGAAAAAATGAGCCTTCCCAAAGAGGGATTGCAGAAAAAGGGCATTTATGTTAAAATGGGCGTTAAGCAATTTGTGAGAAATCAAACAGGAGAACGGACATTTTATGAATAATATAACATTGATAGGAATGCCTGGAGTCGGCAAAAGCACAATAGGCGTTGTACTGGCAAAGGTATTAGGCTATCAGTTCCTTGATTCGGATCTTCTGATCCAGAAACAGGAAAGAAGACGTCTGCGTGAGATCATTGAAGAAGAAGGATACATGGGATTCAAGGAAATTGAGAACCGTGTCAATGCGTCTATTGATGTAAACCATACTGTGATCGCGACAGGCGGAAGCGTAGTGTACTGTGAAGAGGCTATGAATCATCTGAGGTCGATTGGAACAGTTGTATATTTGAAATTATCTTTAGATTCCCTTGCAAAGCGTCTGGGTAATCTGCAGTGCAGAGGCGTACTGTTAAAGGATGGCCAGACATTAAAAGATCTGTACGAGGAACGTACTCCATTATATGAGAAATATGCAGATGTTGTTCTGGACGAAGAAGGGAAAGATTTGGAAGAAAGTCTGCACGATCTTTTGGAAATACTAGAAGAGAATTCAAAGTAACTATTGTTGAAAAGACAATGAAGCGGAAGGGGACAGAGTAAATTTTTATTTACAAATGGCAAATCTGTGTTATAATACAGACTTTGAGGATGAGATTTATCTCTGGCATTCGCTTCGACTTGCGGAGTGAAAATAATTATAGAGGTGCTTTATGGAACAGTATGTAATTAAAGGTGGCAATCCGTTAGTAGGAGAAGTTGAGATCGGTGGTGCGAAGAACGCTGCTCTTGCTATTCTTTCTGCTGCGATCATGACGGATGAAACCATTCTTATTGAGAATCTGCCTGACGTAAGAGACATCAATGTTTTGTTGGAAGCAATTGCCGGGATAGGAGCTCAGGTTGAGCGAATTGACAGGTCTACCGTTAAGATTAACGGATCTACAATTAACGATATCAGTGTAGATTATGAATATATTAAGAAAATCCGTGCGTCATATTATCTTCTTGGCGCATTACTTGGCAAATACAAACACGCTGAGGTTCCGCTTCCGGGCGGATGTAACATCGGAAGCAGACCAATCGATCAGCATCTGAAGGGATTTCGTGCATTAGGTGCAGATGTGAACATCCTTCATGGTGCGATCGTTGCAGAGACAGAGAACCTTCATGGAAGCCATATTTTCCTTGATGTTGTATCTGTAGGTGCGACGATCAACATTATGATGGCAGCTTCTATGGCATCTGGCCGTACTACGATCGAGAATGCAGCGAGAGAGCCGCATGTTGTAGACGTTGCGAACTTCCTGAACAGTATGGGAGCCAACATCAAGGGTGCGGGAACTGATGTTATCCGTATCAAGGGTGTTGAGAAACTTCATCGTACAGAGTATTCTATCATTCCGGACCAGATCGAGGCAGGAACTTTTATGTTTGCTGCTGCCGCAACTGGCGGGGATGTTACAGTTAAGAATGTTATCCCGAAACATCTTGAGGCAACAACTGCCAAACTTGAAGAGATCGGATGTGAGGTTGAAGAATTTGATGATGCAGTACGTGTACGTGCAGGCAAGAGACTTCACCGCACTCATGTCAAGACTCTTCCATATCCGGGATATCCGACAGATATGCAGCCGCAGATCGCTGTTACACTTGCCCTTGCAGAAGGAACCAGTATCGTAACAGAGAGTATCTTTGAAAACCGTTTCAAATATGCGGACGAGCTTTCCAGAATGGGAGCGAATATTAAAGTTGAGGGAAATTCTGCTATTATTGATGGTGTACGCAAGCTTACAGGCGCAAGAGTCAGTGCACCGGATCTCCGTGCAGGAGCGGCTCTGGTAATTGCAGGTCTGGCAGCGGATGGAATCACAGTAGTAGATGATATTGTTTATATCCAGAGAGGATATGAGAATTTCGAAGAGAAACTGAGAAGTCTCGGCGCAGAGATCGAGAGAGTTTCCAGTGAGAAAGAAATCCAGAAATTCCGTCTTCGCGTAGGTTGATAAAATTTGTCATCCGAGATACTTGACAAGTATATAAAATAAGTTTATTGTATGTACTGCGATAACTTCATAAACGGCCTTTTATTCAGAGTGGTGGAGATACAA
>NZ_FR886656.1:0-34062 GCF_000436615.1 Blautia sp. CAG:237 | reverse complement strand
ATCGTATGTGTTTCACTGTTTAGTTATCAAGGTTCTTTTGTGCTTTTCGCTCTCTTGCGACAGCTCATTTAGTTTATCACGTTCGTTTTTGTTTGTCAAGAACTTTTTTAAGTTTTTTCAAAACTTTTTTCGAACTCTTTTGTAATCTCGTCGCTCATCAGCAACTCGTTTACTTTACCACATTCATTTCTGAATGTCAAGCACTTTTTTGAAGTTTTTTAATTTCTTTTCAGAAGTTGTTAACTTCAAAACGGAGAAGGAGGGATTTGAACCCTCGCGCCGGTTACCCGACCTATACCCTTAGCAGGGGCACCTCTTCGGCCTCTTGAGTACTTCTCCTGACTCCGAATTCATAATACTTTATGCAATTTGAAGTGCATTTCTTTCCGAAACGCATGGTTAATTATACATAACTCATTTTACATTGTCAACACTTTTTTTGTATTTATTTTAACTTTTTTTCATATGGTTTTTACATGGCTGCAGGGAGCAGGATTTTGAGCTCAAACCAGTTGTTTTCCTGTGCTGCCACAACGGATCCATTGTATTTTTCTACGGTGCTCTTTATACTCTTCATACCATATCCATGAAGCCGCCTGTCTTTCTTTGTCGTTACCGGCATGCCGTTTTTGAACTGGATCTTTTCGTCACAGTAATTCTCTGTACGGATGCGGACAAACTGCTTCTCTCTTGTTACATAGAGCCAGATCAACCGTTTTTGTTTTTCCTGCTGCTTTTGTGCGCTCTCAATGGCATTATCCAGCATATTACCAAATAATGCACTCACATCCATATCTTCCATAAAAGACAGCGCGCCCCCGTCTACGATAAATTTCAGTTCAATTTCTTTATTCTGACAAAGCAGCGCCTTATTCGTCAGCACAGCATCCAGGATCGGATTTCCGGTCTTGTTCTGTGTCTCGTATACTCTGATCTCATGTTCCATCTTCTCCAGATAGCTCGTGGACTTTCCTGCCTGAGCATAGGACTGCGTCTTGAGGAGGTTGATCTGGTGTTTCAGATCATGATACTTCTGATTTACCATATCGATATTTTCTTTTGATAACTGGTAATTTTTGTACTGCATCTCCATGATATTCCGAAGGGTATCTTTCTCAAAACGGATCTGTATCTCCTTAACCTGGACATGATATGCATACAGCACAGCAATTCCACTTAAATCCACAAGTGTACGGATAATAAAGATATCCATGACAAAACTTCCACTGAACAGTCCATCCTGGTCAAGATAACTCAGATTACTCATCGCAAATACAGATGTCGCAATGATGATGACCACCAGTAACTCTCTTCTTGTAATATGGATCTCTTCGAGATCTTTTTTGAGACTGAGTTCTATCAATGCCAGTATCGTAAAGATCACTGCATAGACAACTATCAGTTCCGCCCATCTCCAGAATTCTCCATGCATTCCTCTTGCATTCGTCATATAATAGTAGATCTGCCAGCACAGAGAAGCTGCAAACTCTCCGTTAATAAAAGCCTTTACGCAATAAAAGCCTGCCTCTCTGGGCGAAAAATCATTGCAGATATAAATGCCTCCCAGAATAAGCCCTACGATAACGACCATTGATGGAAGAAACAGTTCCCTCCGTACTCCATCTGTTGCTGTCATAAAAAATAAAAGGAGGGCAAACTGAACACAGCTTACTGCAGCCAGCTTCCATCTCCCGATTTTCCTTTCATTCGTACACGTGATCACAAGTACGGATAAAGCATAAGCTATGGCATAGTAATACCCTGGTGTATTTAGCACCTCTGTTGTGTTCATTTGCCCACCTCATTCAAATATTCATTTAATGCATCCAGAAACGGTTTGCGCCTGCTCCTGCTTACCTGTATGGTATCTCCATTGACGCTGACATCACTTCCCATATAATTGTCCACGTACTCCAGGTTTACCAGATAGCATCTGTTGCACCGGAAAAAGTGCTTTGCGTCCAGCTGGCCTTCCGCGTCACGGATCGTGCCTTTGGTCACAAAACTTCCCTCTGTTGTATGATAGATCAAAAGATGATCCTGTACCTCCACATAACAGATCTGTGCAATATCCAGTTTCTTTTTGCCGCCTTTCAGCGATATGGTGATAAATTCTTTTTCCTGTACTTTTACTCTGTGAAGCACTCTCCCCATACTTTCCGAAAAAGAGAAATACGAAATAGGCTTCAGCATGTAGTCCAGAGCATTTACCTTATATCCCTGAATTGCATACTGAGGCATATTTGTTATAAATATAATGACGACATCCTTGTCCAGTTCGCGGATTTTTTCGGCGGCTTTCATTCCGTTCAGAAAAGCCATCTCAATATCCATGAGAATAAGATCGTAATCCGCAGAATAATCCGTCACGATATCTTCTCCGTCCCGAAACTCTGTGATCAGAAATTTCAGTCCGTTTTCCTTCTCGTATCGTTTCAGGTGAGTTCGTAACGCTTCCAGATCGTTCGTATCATCTTCCACTGTTGCAATACGAAGCATTTTCATCCCCCGGTCTTCTCTAATGATACTTGTAGTATAACAAGAAAAAGCACAGGAAACAATGCATTTTTTATTCCATATTTTTATTTCAGAGTAAAGGAAATAAAGTCAAAACTTCCTTTTCCTTCAAAGGTAAAGAACAGTGCTTCTCTGCTTCCAGAAACCTTAAGAGGAGCTTTAAATTCTTTGACTTCTCTGCACGGACTGACAGAAATTGATGCCACAGCTTTTCCATTCTCACTGGTACGAACATACAGAGTTCCTTCTGCGCGTCCTTTTACAGCCACACTGATCTCTTTTGTTGCCCTGAGGTCAAAATACTTAAAGCCTGCCAGGGCACCGTCGCACATATTTGCAATGTACTGATCCGGTCCGGACTCTCTGTCTTTTCCATCCTGAGTCAGATATGGACAGTCTTTCTTCGGATGCTTGATCATGCTTAAGAAACGTGTCCCCTTTTTTCCATAAAGGTTGCAGACAATATAGGACGGGTAAGTTCCTTTCCCTTCCAGCGGTCCGCCATTTAAACCGCAGGAGGTCATCTCTGCCTGATAAAATTTTCCGTCTTCGAAACAGATCTCTTCTGCCATCGCCTGACGGGAGGACTGTTTGCGGTTACTGTGTCTGTGATAGAAAACAAAATATTTTCCATTCAGCTCAATGATACTGCCATGTGTATTTCCAGTATCAAATCTTGCATGCTTCACATCCGGCACACCTTCAAGGCCCACATCACCGTTACTTACCAGAATGCCGCCATACTGGAATCCCTTTACCGGACTGTCACTTGTCGCATAGCAGAGTTCATGGCTGTTCATTGTACTGTAAATAAAGTAATATGTACCATCGAATTTACGCATGGAACTTGCCTCAAGAAAAGAATGACCCTCATAAGGTGTTCCGACAGACTCCTTTTCACTTGCAATGCCAATGTATGATGGTCCGTTCAATACGGTCAGCATATCAGAAGGATCGAGTTCAAAACACATCGGTCCATGCTCTGTTGGTTTGGAGCCATCCAGAAGGATCGGGTTTCCTGCCAGTGCAAAGCCTGTGTACAGATACAGTTTCCCGTCGTCATCCATAAAGATGCCCGGGTCAAACTGGAACGGCTCATTCTTCTTACCGATTGCAACGCCATCGCTGTATTTTACGTATCCGTAGAATTCGTATTTTCCTGCCGGCTCATCACATACAGCTACGGATATCATCTTTGTACCACCCATAAAATAGTACAGATAAAATCTCCCATCCGATCCCTGTACCATATCTGGGGCAGCAAGGCCATTTGTCAGACGGATCCTCGGTGCCGCCGGATCCTGTTCTCTTTTATAAATACATCCTTCGTAACGCCAGTTACCCAGGTCATCTATCGGTGCGGACCAGCAGACATAATCGCCCAGACAGAAATTCAGTCCGTTGAAGATATCATGAGAACCGTAAACGTACACACGGTCTCCTACAACATGTGGTTCTGCATCCGGGACATATTCCCAGCTTGGCATGTATGGATTTACAGCCTGTTTTGTTTTCATATTTTCCCTCCAATTTCACATTTTCAATTTCACAATTCTGATTTCGTAACTCAAAATTTATAGTCTCACTTTTATCGTATCTGCATTGTATCATAATTTTCCGTATCGGATTTCTTTTGAACGTGGTTGGTTTATTTTTCTGCGTGATCTGTGTTTTCCCGAATCTGTCCCGCATATGTTGACCAGAAATAGTTTCGTTTATAACTGTCCGCGGACATCTGTGGAACAAGAATCTCCGCACTGGTGCCATCCAGAAGGTGCTGACCCACGATACATTTCGAAGGATCTTTCTGTTCAAGTACGATTGCCTTAAGACCTGTGCAGCCCGAAAAAGCATAATCCCCGATCTGCGTCACATTCTCCGGAATCACGATCGTTTCTTCGCCCTGATATGCCTCGCTGTCTCTTGCAGTCCATATCCTTGTCTCTGTAGATATATCTTCCCATGTCCTGTGAGGTTTCTCCGGAAGTTCCACATTTACAGTCCTGTCATCGCCAAGCATCGCTTTGATATCCCGGATCAGCTGCACAGTATTTACTTCTTTTCCCGCCTGATTCAGATGAAAATTGGTGTCAAAAAACCATTCCGCTTCCATCAGGCTGTTTTTCGGATTTCCTATAACCGGAAAATCCAGTTTCTGACGCAGGAACACACCATATGATTTCAGATCATCTGCGTCTTCCACTGCCAGCTCGTTTACCGGGCAATATCTGTACCAGACGGCTGCGCCTTTTTTCTCAAGACGCTCTGCCCAGGCATTCATATACTCCAGAAATTCCGGCTGCACCACATCTTCTGTAAATCTTACTTTCTGGTTCACATCATAACCGCCCGGAAGTATATTCTCTCTGCACGTATCCAGATTGATATCTCCATAGGTATTAAAGGATTTTTTCTGATATACGCTGTCTGTCGGAGGATTTTTTCCCTTCCATACATAGTTCAGTTTTTCCAGAGCAAATCCCGGAAAATTTCCCAGCATCACTTCAAAATTTTCACTCTTTATATGGCGCAGCATCCCAAAAGCTCCGTCAGCAGCCTGCCACATATATTCTCCATTAAAATAATCTGAAAGCGTCTGCTCACTCTGTTCCGGGGAAAGGATCACAATATCCCCTTCACGAATATACGCTTCGGAAAGATCCATGACCGCCTTCGTCCCAAGTCCTGCATACATGCCAAAGTTGACAACCTCATACGAAGGAAAAATTTCGTCGATCATCTCGCTGTCACAGTCAAAAGCAACGCCGCTGCCGCCAGCAAGTACGATTCTCTGTCCCGGAGTTTCCTTTAATCTCTCATGTTTACTTTTCAGTTCTCCCATAAACGTATCCCCATACTGTGCAGGCAGTCCAAACCCACAGATCAGGAAAAAAATCTGCTCCACCAGAAGCACTGCCAGCGCAATTATGACAACACGTCTTACTGTTTTTTTATCCATATTTAAAACCTGAAATAAATAAATGCATTTTCACCGCCGGATGCCATCATGCCAAGCCATGAAAATTCAATTACAGTCACTATCACAACAAAACCTGCTGCCGCCAGGCAAAGTCCCTTCCTGGTCTGGCAGTACTTATCAATTTCCTCGGGAATCCGTTCCAGAAGCACCCAGGTAATTCCTGTCGCAAGCAGCCGCAGAATCGCCAGGCCCTGAATGCCAAGAAAACTCATCGTCTCCGAGATTCCACTGCCCAGCGGATTCACAAACGGCTGCAACAAAATCTGCCACGCACCGAAAAGCGAAGGCGCCCGGAAAAACACCCAGGCAATATTCACAAGAAGCATCGTCATAACCCATCCAGCCGCCGGATGCAGAATCCTCTTTTTATCTTTCCTTATCCGCGAGAAGCACATAGCCACAACCATATAGATTCCATGAATCAGTCCCCACACAACAAAATTCCAGGACGCGCCATGCCAGAATCCACTCAACAAGAAAACGATCAGCACATTCCGGCATCTCTTCGCAAATCCTCTGCGGTTTCCTCCAAGTGGAATATATACATAATCCGTAAACCAACGCGTCAGGCTGATGTGCCATCTTTTCCAGAAATCCTGTATGCTTACTGCACGGTAAGGATGCCTGAAATTTTCCATAAGCCGTATCCCCATCATACGTGCCGCACCTCTTGCAATATCTGTATATCCGGAAAAATCACAATAAATCTGAACGGCAAAAAACACGGTTCCCAGAACCGCACCAATCCCACCGGCATCCTGCGGTGCAGCATACACTCTGTCAACATACACAGCCAGATAATCTGCCACGACAACTTTTTTGTAAAATCCCCGGAGCATCAGCCAGAAACCATTCAGCAGATCTACCCGGCTCCTTGTATGTTTTTCCTTCAGCTGTCCGAGGAGATTCCCCGCCCTCTCGATCGGGCCTGCCACCAGCTGTGGAAAGAATGAAACAAACAGAGCATAACTTGCAGGATTTTTTTCCGCAGAAATCTCGCCCCGATATACATCGATCACGTATGCCATTGTCTGGAAAGTATAAAATGAGATTCCCACTGGCGGGACCGAATATTTCAGTCCGGTCAGAAGTCCCAGGCACACAGCCACAGCAAAAATCAGCCAGGTTCTTCTGTGTCTGCCTTTTTCGATAGCAATTCCCGCCAGATAAGTAACCGCCGTTGTAAGCAGAAGCAGCCCTCCCGCCCAGGAACTTTCCCGTATATAGAAAAAGTAACTCACTGCCAGCAGAAAAAGTTCTCTGTGTTTCCACGGAATCTTCCAGTACAGGAGCACCACCACTGGAAAAAGGAAAACAAATGTCAGCGATATAAAATTCATTTTTTCTCCTCCTTCGCAAGCTGTTCTTTCAGATCATGGATCACTTTTTCGGTCCGGATCTGCGCCCCTTCTGTAGATAAATGATTATCTGTCCCATACAGATAGATTCCTGTATATAAAGAATCCTCAAGTTCAGAAATAACAGGAACATGCAGCTGACTCTTAAAATATTCATGCAGGCGGGCTCTTTCCTCCTGCGTGCTGTCTTTTGAAAGTGCATATTTATTTCTGGGTGAATAGGTAAAATAAACTTTTATTCCCTGATCCATAAATTTCTGAAACTCTGCATTCGCAGAATCGATATACGTTTCTTTCGGAAAGGCGTTTACTGTATAATTTACCGGAAGTCCGTAAATCGGTTTTTCACTCGTGGAATTCGGGCGATATACGACATAATCCCCATACTCATTGTAACTTGGTTCCTCCACTTCATTTCCATCCTCATCATAATCTGAAGCACAGACATCGTAATTTTTTCGTTCCATATCCTGTCTTGCTGTCTGGTATGCAGAAAAAGCTGTAAAGACCTGTGCATATTCCCTGAGGTCTAAATCGGCAAATGCATCATAATTGGATTCCATCATGGCAAATGTCGCATAATCCAGTTCCTTCTGATAGCAGAACTGCCTGTTTGCCGCATCAAATTCCGGAGAGTCCAGAAGAATATCTCCCTCCTTCATGCAGGACCGGATCAGTTCAAGCTGCGGAAGTGCCGGTGAGTAAGCAAAAACTCCCATATTGACCACCTCATAATCAGGAAAAGCCTGATCGAGCATCGCACTGTCGTATCCAAATCTCGTCGAAGAACCGGAAAACAGGACAATCTTCTTTTTGTCCTTCAGACTCAACAGACGATCGTATTTATCCTGAAAGGTATCGAAATAATTTCCACTGTAAGCTGGAGCCTCGATCGAATTGATATGCAGGGTACGAAGCATATCGCAGTCCTGAAATGCATAATCGCTGATTTTCTCCAGATCATCGTAGATATACAGCTGTTCCAGTCGACTGTTCCTGAATGCCCACTTTTCAACTTCATGAATCCCAGGTGAAAGGATCACGGTTTTGCACTCTGTGTCTGCAAAAGCCTGTTCCCGGATGGTTCGCACTGGAAAACCTCCAAGGCTGGACGGAACGCAGATCTGCTGTGCCTTTCCGATATAGCTGGTTATGACTGCAAAGCCTGACACTTTTTTGTATACAAAATCTGCCTCGCCTGTCCAGGGAATCCATTGTGCATACAGCACAAGTCCTTCTTTCCATTCGGTCCGGCTTCCGAGCCCCACTGCCTGTCCGGTTCCATCGGCTCTGGTATTCCATCCAAGCAGTGTGTATCCATCTCTGGCAAAAAGATCCGTTCCGGTCGAAGTATTGATCCGCTGATGTGTACCGCGGTAACAGATACTTACTCTGTCTGAATCTCCTGAAATGTTTTGTCCGCCATTGGCATCATAGACAATCTCATATTTTCCTTTTTTGGCCTGAATGCAGATACTCTCTGAATAATTTACTTCATGCAAAACAAGATTTACTGTTTTTCCATCATCCTCTTTTGTTATTTCGGTCTCGCCATGATAATCTGTGCCAAGAAACTGCCAGTTATCATCCAGCGTGATCGTAAAGCTCACATCACTTCCAGATTTTATTGTTCTGGCAGGATCTGTTACATGGTAGCCTTCTCCGGCTTCCAGAACGATATGACAGAGATTTTCTTTCTCCGTGTTTTTCTGACCGCATCCGGACAGTCCTGCTATCAGCAGAAGAAGGAATATCCCAGATGCCATTTTCAATTTTCTTTTGCGCATGAATCAAATTCCTCCTTCCATTTCTGACTTAAACTGACTGGCGGTCTTCCGGCATATTCAAGGCACAGTTTCACACTTACTAACCTTATATATACCAGAAGACCGCCTCATTGTAACAGCCCTTTTAGGCTCTTTATTTATTTGTTTTTTCTCGCTGCAATTGCTTTCTGCTCTTCCGGCAGATCCTTCTCTATTGTAAAGAAGAAGATCAGAACTGCACAGATCACATAAGCAATTGTCTCTACCCAGATATATCCGACAGAGATTGCTGTCTGTGCTGCAGCTGTCTGTGCCGCAGTACCAAGTGCGATATCTGCTGCCTGGTCATATCCACTGGCATTTAAGATCGCACTGAAAATAGAGTTGCATACAGGAGTTGCAGCTACCATGATGGAGCTGTAGATAGACATTGTCAGTCCATCTGTACGGATTCCGGATTTGTATTCGATATGGTCGATAACATCCGCAAGCATTGCAAGGATCATGTAGCATGCCGGAGCGGATCCGAGACATTTAAGCGCGACGCCAATTGCTACAGGAACGATCTGTCCGTTACCCATAATAGCGATTACACCGCCGACAGATCCCAGAAGCATGCCGACCATACATACGATACGTTTTCCAAATTTGTTGCAGAGAGGTACGATCGCCACTGCTGCCACAGCCATCGGAACCGCACCCATGATGCTCAGGAGTGACTGTGAAGCGCCCCATGCATCTGCTGTGCCGAAGAAAGTATTGTCCATTACCCACTTACAGAAATAAGTCATTGAGCCATTTTTCATCGCGCCGCTCCACTGGAATCCCATGTAGAACAGCATAACGATCCACCACATTTTTTCACTGGCAACTGCAGAAAGCTGTTCTTTCAGAGAAGCAGTTTTAACCTTTGCTTCCTCTGTTGCTCCCTCAGACATCTGTTCTTCTGTTACACGCTCACGTGTGAACTTGAACTGTAAGAAGATCGTCAGTGCAGAGAAAATAGCAATCGCTGTCATCGCTACAAGCCACAAATGCTGATTTTCTTTCAGGGCGAAAGAAACCAGGATCGGAAATACCATGGAACCTGCACCCATAACGGCAAGTCCTGCCACATTGGTAAAGGAAGCCAGGGCTCCTCGCTGCTTACTGTCTCTTGTAGATACAGGGATCAGTGTGGAGTTTGCTGTATTGTAGATTGGATAAGCTACTGCGTAAAACAGGTTGTACGCGATCGCGATCCATACCATCTTGGCAGTTCCCTCAAAAGGAACTACAAACATCAGAACAGAGGCAATAGACAAGGTCAGTGCGGACAGAAGGATCCACGGTCTTGCCTTTCCTGCCATTGTTCTCGTGCGTTCAATAAGCTGACCTACGATCAGGTTTGCCGCCACGATCAGGATGGTCGAAAACAGCTGTAAGGTTGTCAGAAATGTCAGGTTCAGTTTCAGGACATCTGTAAAATAGTTCTGAAGGATACTGGTAAAGATACCGGAAGCCAGAAGTGCTCCGAACGGTCCGATAAAATATCCGATCAACATCTCCGGAAGTTTTACATCATCTGATTTGATCCTGGAACCGGTCAGGGGACCGTTCCAGAAATCTTTCTTTGTCTTGGTCATAAAATCAATCCTTTACTACTTTGAAGAAGGAAGAAATAATTGTACAGATCAGAGCAGCCGCGCACACGATCATTCCAATGATTGCACCCTTTAAATCCGCCATATTCTGAGCGTTGTTCTCAAAAGTCATGATCGATCCGATCGCAGCGATCCTGCTGCTGATAAACTGAATCAGTGCATATGCTGTCAGTACACCACACGCTACTGGAAGGATATCCAGAACCGGTTTTGCTCCCATTTTCATAGAAGCTGCGATCATAACGATCTCAAGGATCGCAGCTGCAGCCAGGCAGGCTACAACCGCATTGTTAACGCCACTGTTTATAAAATAATTTGTTTTGCAGTTCATCATGTACAGAACCAGTCCTGCAACAGTCACAAGAGCAGTGATTACACTTAAGACCAGTCCTGCGCCCATTTTTTTCTTTTCAGTCATAATTTCGTTTTCCTCCTTACTGCTCTTTCTTTTTCAGTCCAAGCAGATACATTGCTGCACAGAGTACAGTCAGTACACCGAATCCAACGCGAAGACCTGTGATCAGGTTATCGTACCATGTATTCAGTTTTTCAATATGTGTAGTAGTTGCCATGCCATCCATTGCATTGGAATTTGCAAGTGCATAGTTCTGATACAGCATTGCCTGTTTCAGGTCTGTCAGAAGTTCTTCACTCTTGCTTGCATTCTCTACACTCCAGTATGGCCATACTGCTTCTACTGCTGCCATTGTGTTATCACCGGTGTTACATGTCATGGTTACACCATTATGTACTGCCATGCGGATCTTTGTATAAGTCGGATCCTGAATGAAGTCCTCAGACATCAGACCCTTGAATCCCCATTCTTTACGAACGATGTTCAGAAGCAGTCCGGTATGTGCATTACTTGTCACACAGCCGACACGGTTGTATGTAGTCATTACAGCAAGCGCATTTGCATCTTCGATACAGGACTGTACACCACGCAGTTCATTTTCACGGGCAGCCTGCTCTGTCATAAACTCGGCAATACCTGTACGGTTGATTTCAGTGTCATTGAATGCCAGATGTTTCGGTGCGATCAGTACGCCATATTCATGTCCGGCTTCGATGATTGCTGCACCCTGACCAGCTGTCAGAACTGCATCTTCAGAGAAGTACTCGTGGTTACGTGCATTGTAAGGTGTACGATGAAGGTTTGTTCCAACGCCCCACCAGATTGCTGTGTTTGCCCACAGAGAATAGTTACCGATTACTTTGCCCCATTCTTCTGCCAGCTGTTTGCTGAATGTCTGACCAATTACAGTTTCAACTGCCATAACACCCATTTTGTAATCACGGTTCGGATCATCCTCTGCGATCACGCATGGATCTCCTGTGGAATCGTCTGAGTTTGCATACTGTCCCAGCGGATAGGAGTTGAATCCGTTCGGTCCGTCGTTCTGTATAGCTTCCGGAGAAGTGATAGATTCGATCGTTTTTGTACTGGTTCCGCCAAGTCCTGTACGAATCAGGCATTCTTCCAGAGTGATCTGATCCATCAGAGTGCTCCATCTTTCATCTGTAATATCGTCTACTCCTTTGAGGTTAGCCAGAGTCATTCCATTGTCTGCACCAAAGGTTACAGAAGACGGATCTCCGTTTGCTTCGATATCACTGTAGTCATCAGCCATAGTACTGATCATTTCGTTTGTAGCTGTCAGGTCTTTGTATGTTTCCGGCCAGGTTCCTTCCCAGTCATTTCTGCTGAGATAAGTAACTGTGTCTTCCATCCAGTTGTTCAGATCTGCATCCTGGAGCTGATTTTCTACTGGTGTACCATTTAAGGTTACAGCGAAGGAAGAAGAATCAAAATCGCCAAGTTCCCATGTCTGTACGTTGTCTTTATTTCCGTCAACTTTCTGATCCTGTGCGGCAAGGACATTGTTTACAGCCTCATGTGCACCGTTTCCAACAGTGAAGTAATAAGTTCCGTTGTCCAGGATCCAGTTACCGGTTGTACCTGCTTCGTTATCACAGGTGCTGTCCCAGCTTGCCATATCCTGTGCATCTGCTGTGATGGTAACAGTCTGGCTTTCTCCTGGCTCGATCATATCTGTTTTTTCATAATCCAGAAGCTGAACTGCTGATTTTTCTACTTTGTTCTCTATGTCATAGTCTGTATAAGGAACAGAAGTATAAAGCTGTACAACATCTTTACCTGCAACATCACCGGTATTCTTAACCTCTACCTCAGCAGTTACCGTTCTGTTCTCAAGGTCTACATCTACACTCTTGAGAGTCTGTTCGAAGGTTGTATAGGAAAGACCATATCCAAATGGATAAGATACTTCATTATCATAATCCCATGCTTTTTCTGTAGAACTTCCTACGGTTGCATCTGCATTTCCCTGTCCAAGTACAGTGTCTGCATATCTGGTTTCGTAATATTTATATCCTGTATAAATACCTTCTGCTTCAACTTCTTCTGCATTGATATTTACAGTCGGATCTGCATTGATCCACTCATAATTTCCGAAGTTCTGTGCTGCCGGTGAGTTGGCATTTGTTACAGCATAGGTATCTGTCAGATGACCGGACGGGTTTGCCTCTCCAGAAAGAATATCTGCAACACCATAGAAACCATAGCCTCCCGGAAGACCTACTTCCAGGATAGCGTCTACGCCGTCATTATTTTTGATCTCATCAATCTCCATTGCGTTTGCATTGTTCAGCATAACGATGACTTTACCGCCGTTGCTTTCTTTTGCTTCAACTGCAGCATTGATCAGGTCACGCTCATCATCACTTAATCCAAGCGGATCGGTCTGGTTCAGATCCTGAGATGCATCTACGCCGTCCACACCCGGAAGGTAAGTTCCGTTCTCTGTAGAGGAACGTCCGATCGTTACCAGCATGACATTGTAATCATCCATAGATTCTTTCCACTGGCTGTCTACACTGTCCATTGTTTCCTGTGAAGGCTCTTTGCTTGCAAATACGCCGTCTGTTGCAGGTGCTGTAATGTGGTAGTATTCTACGATATTTCCCCACATATTAACCTCTGTCTTGAACTCTGATTCCAGACTCTTGTACAGATTCTGAAGGTCTTCATTGATGCTGAATCCTTTTGCAGCTAATGCTTCAACAAAGTCTACAGTATCTGCATCTGTTCCTTCATTTTCAGTCAGGGAACTTCCCATGTCACCGCCCTGTACCGGATAGTAGCTGGAAAATCCAAGAAGGGACAGCTTCTGTGTCTCATCTTTTGACAGCGGAAGTGCATTATTCTCGTTCTTTAACAGAACAGTTCCTTCCTCACTCATACGTTCTCCGAGATCCTCGATGGACTCCAGAAGTTCTGTAGTGCTGGAATAATCAGACTTATATGTATACAGATCCTCGTCTGTACTGTCTGTTACCATAGCACTGCTCTTGGTTCCAAGAAATTTGTCGATGTCTGTACGATAACTGTCTACTACAGGTCCTGCCGCAACAGAAACGGTCAGAAGAGACGCTGTAAGAGTAGTCATACCACGCCAGATATTTTTTCTGCTCATGATTTTATCTCCTTTCTTTCCCTGAAATATGGGTAAGCCTCATCGCTCAAATGCTTCCATAATTTCCATGACCTAAATTTAACATAAATCCCAAAAACGCTCCCATTTTTTTCGCAGACTGCACTTTTTCAGCCGTAAATGGGAGCGTTTTTTTATTGAATTTTCACAAGTAAAATTTTTCAGGGAATCTTGCATAAATTGTGATATTTGTTTTTGTCTATATTGCCTATATGATAATTTATTTCTGTGTTGTTACCGGAATCTCACATGTATATGTTTTTTCTTCATCAGAGACCGTGATCTTCACGGATCCGCTTTCTCCGGCACGGACTACAGCCATCGCCTCACCATAATAAGTATCGACGGTATCCTGTGCATAGTTACCTTCCACATAGGAGCAGGCACTTCCCAGACCTTCAAGCGTAGCATTCTCTACTGTAACTTTCAGGTGATGTTTTTCCATCGGTTTCCAGATTCCGTTAAAGTCTCCGTACTGCAATGGAACAAACAGCAATCTGCCCGCTTCCACAGTTTCCTGTTCCGGTTTGATATGAAGCATGGTTTCTTTATTTGCTGTCACCAGTGTCTGGCGGCTGATCTCACGTCCGTTCTTATCATAGGAAACTGCTGTGATCTCGCCATCCTCATATGGAATGTGGAATTTAGTCCTGCATTTTTTTACTTTGCCACGTGCAGCTTTCTTTCCATTGACCAGAAGCTCCACCTCTGCTGCCCTTGCAAAAACTTCTACTTCAGCTTTTTCTCCGGCACATCCTCGCCATGACCAGCTCTCCAGTGCTTTGGTCAGAGCCCATCCTGTCAGGTTCAGGTTTTCTTTCTGATAAACAGGTTTCACGGCGATAAACGGACCTGTTTCCCGTTCAAAAGCAACTCTTGTGTAAGCTGCCTCTGCACGCGGCTTTCCAAGAAGGTCGATTCTTCCGTTATTTCCAGTCATTCTTGTATGCGGCATCTTGCCTTTGTATTCTTCGTATTCAGCTGCACCGTCTCCGGTCTCTCCGATATATTCCCATCCTGACCAGACAAAATCTCCCAGGATCCGCTTATTCTTCTTGGCAATTTCCCAGAAACTGTATGCATCCTTGCAGAAAGTCTCTGTACCGAGGATCAGACGTTTCGGGTATTTCTTCAGGTCATGTTTGTAGCGGAAAAGTCCGTAGTTGTATCCTGCGATATCCATGTTCGCATATGCATCCTTTGTTTTCCAGTCACATGGCGGGAGGGTCGCACCGATCTTCATAAAGTAATCTCCGACCAGACAGGCAAGGGTATTATAAAATTCACTTCCTACTGGTTTCTTCTTCTCTTTTTTCTCTGCTTCTTGCTTTGCAGACTGGGCGCTTTTTTCTGCCTTATCATCACTGTAAACGCCCATTCCCATAGAACTTAAGAAGTTAAAGAAAATGTTGATCCCGCAGGTTACTGGTCTGTGCGGATCCAGTTTATGAAGGTAAGAAGTCATTCTGCCGGTGAGTTCGATTCCTTTTTTCTGTGCAGTCTCTGCAACTTCATTTCCCGTAGAATACATGATAACAGACGGATGGTTGTAATCTTTCTCCACCATATCCTTGAGGTCCTGCTGCCACCATTTCGCAAGGTAATTCACATAATCATATTTTGTCTTATGGATATACCAGACATCGACATATTCATCCATCACCAGCATTCCCAGACGGTCGCAGGCATCCAGCATATCCTTAGAGCATGGATAATGAGACGAACGGATCGCATTATAGCCATTCTCTTTGAGGATGCGGATTCTACGCTCCTCTGCCTCCGGATACGTGCAGGCACCCAGCACACCATTATCGTGATGCACACAGGCACCACGGAGGATTTCTCTCTTACCATTGATCGTAAGGCCTTTTTCCGGGCTCCATTCAAGAAGTCGGATTCCAAATGTTTCCTCTACAACATCTTCTCCAAATGTTGCACGCAGAGTATAAAGATTTGGATGCTTACAGTCCCAGAGTTTTGCGTTCGGGATCTCCATACGGAAAACCGACGGGTGTCCAGTATTTTCTATTTCTTTTGTAAGAACATTTTGCTCTTTGTTCAGGATTTCAACTTTCACCATTCCCGGGCAGGAAGTCTTGATTTCTACTTCGATCACTGCCGGGGCATAGCTTACTGTATGGATCTTGATTCCATTGACCGGAATGTACTTCTTATCGCCTGTCCAAAGATATACCGGACGATAGATGCCGGTTCCGGAGTACCAGCGGCTGTTTGGCTGATCAGAATTTCGTGCGATCACACGGATCTCATTCTGTGCCTCATATTTCAGAAGCCCTTCTGTATCTACATAAAAATTTGTATAACCATACGGTCTGTATGCTGCTTTTGTTCCATTAATATAAACTTCCGCATTGTGATAAACACTCTCGAATTCAATGAGAACTTTTTTGCCGCTGTACTCTGATGGCACAAAAACATGTTTCGTATATTCGTAATCGCCGCCCAGATACCAGCCGGTGTTTCCCTCACTGACACTTTCCTCAGTACGCGGCTCACTCCGCATCGCATCATGCGGAAGTGTCACAGAATACGGTTCCTCATCTCTGGTAAGGCATCTGCATGTCCAATTTCTGTTAAAATCTATTTTTTTCATATCAAATCTTTACCCTTCTTGTTTCTCCTCTGACCAGAGAAATTTTTTGTTCACCGAGTTCCAGAACTCCACCGTCTGCAGCCGGTGTCACTTCCAGATATTCTCCATCCCAGAGCAGTCGGACTGTTCCATGGCTTCCCACCGGGAGTGTGCAGTCCAGTTCTGTAAAATACTGCATCTGTGGTTTTAATACATAAGTCGTCTCTTCTCTGTTTACGAGATCCAGTCCGGCAAAATATTTTGCCAGGAAATAGATCGGGCTTGCTGCCCATGCATGACAGAGGCTCTTGCCAAAATGATCACCGTACATGTCGTACTGTTCTTCCTTCGGCACAGACGGATCGTACTCTTCCCAGAAGGTAATTGCTCCAAGATCCAGCATGCCGCCCCAGTAGGAACGGATCTTGTCCAAAACTTCGGTCAGTTTTCCCATCTGGCACAGTACATCCAGTTCGAAGAAGTTAAAATATGGTGTTGTGATCGCCGGGATCTCATCGTTTTCGAGTACGTTTGTGAGGATTTTTTCCTGCTTATCCTTATCTGCGATAGCAAATAATACAGCAAAAATATTTGCATGTCTTGTCACATTTCGTTTCCCGGAAGTAAAAGAATCGATGTACGCACCTTTTTCCTCATCCCAAAAAAACTCTTCAATGGCAGCAGCCAGTTTCTCATACTCCTGTCTGTAAGCACTTCCGTCCTTGCCAAGCTTTTCGCTGATCTCTGCCATCACACGGAAGCATGCCGCATAAAGCATCTGTTCTGCACAGAGCGGGCCATCTTTGTCCATGTCTGCCCAGTCGATATAAATCCAGTCTTTTTCCTTTCCGATCAGGAAACCGTGTTCATCGCGTCTTCCATTGCAGAATTCCATAAGGGAAACCATCTTTGGATAAACCAGTTCCAGAAAATCCCTGTCACCGTATCCTTCATTGTGATAATCCACCCCCAGAAGCCACAGAAGAGAATAGTCTACGATCGTATTGATATGTCTCGTCATCGGGTCATTGCCGCGCAGTGCCAGAATCGTTCTCTGGTCGATATCTGCATCTGCCATCAGATAACGATTTACAAAAAAGCTCTGGTATGCATCTCCCGACCAGATCCATTTGTCACGTTTGGCACCATCAATAAAAAAGATGCCGCTGCAGAGGCGGAATGTATGCTCTGCCACAGACCAGATCTGGTTCAGGCGTTCCTCTCCGCAGTGGAATGCAGCTTTCACCGGAATGTCGACATACTGATGATTTGCTTTCAGTATGATCTCTCCTGGTTTGCAATCCGGAATGTATGCAAAATGTACTGCACAGCAAGGACATTTGCCAGTCTCCTTGTCCGGCTGCCAGCTATAGTAGCAGTTTACAGGGTCGATTGCCTCTTCTCTGGATTCGCCACAACAGATCAGTACCGGCTGATATCCGTTTTTGAACTCTGCTTCCAGAACTGCATTCAGCTCTGTCTCAAATTCATAGAGCGTTCCGCCGTTGTATTCTGTTACGTTGACTGGTTCATATATTTTCTCGCTGTATTCCCAGACTGTCGGATTCTGTTCCGGTCTGGTGAAATATCTGCTTCTTCCTGCCGGCTGCGGTTCCTGATCATAATCTTCTGCTATCCAGCCTTTGTCTGAACAGATCACATCACCTTCTACATAAATACATGGAAAAGCCTCAATACATCCTGCGTGAACAGCGATTGCAACTTCTCCCGGTCCACAGGTGATCTTTTTTCCAAATGGGTATTTCTTTTCTCCTGCCAGTACATGCCCGATTGCATTGGAATATACAGTAAAGGAAGTTTCTTTTTCCAAATGATAAGTACGGCGAAAAGCCACGCGGTTGCGGAATCCTTCGCTTTTCCAGAAAGCCGGCCAGCCAAAGCCTCTCTCCACACGGCTGAAATTCTGCTTCATTCCATGATATAATTCAAAATCTCCCGGATACCAGATCCAATAACTTTTGCTCATTCCCGATTCCTCCAAATCTTGTTTGTTTTCATCATATATTTTCTACTTTAACTATACGGGCTGTCCACGCTTAAAGTCAAACACAGTTGACGTTCAAAAAACAGCTGTTCACGCAAGGCAGGGGCAGCCCGAATTTCTGTTGGAAACTTAAGCATTCTATGATAGACTGGATCTTAAGAAAAAGTAAATCTATATAAAAGAAAAGAGGGATTTTTATGGGTGAGATCATTGAGGAATTTTTTAACGGATACTGTCGGAATTTTGACATGACACAGACTGTAATCTGTGAATTCGAGCAGTTTCCAGAGGGGCTTCGTCTTCTTGATTCAAGCTGCGAATACGGGGTCTGTCAATACAGCAAAGACTGCACTCTCATGAAACAGGCACTTGCCAGGGAAAAAGAATGATCTGTACACAAAAACAGCCAGAAGCTTAACTGCTCCCGGCTGTCTGTTTCTCAAATATTCAGTTAATCCCATCCACCATATTCCTGAATGGTTTCTTCGACTCTTCTTCTGACCTCTGCTGCGATCTCTGTTGATTTCATGTCCTTGTATTCGTCATAGCATATCGGTTTCAGGAAATGTACCTGAACGGTCAGCGGAGCCGCTGAGCCTGTGTCAAACGCCTTGTAGGTGTCGATCAGTGCTACCGGAACGATCGGGCATCTGGCTTTCATAGCTGCCTTGAAACTTCCCCCCTTAAATTCCTGCGGATGGTTTCCATTCTTGCTTCTGGTCCCCTCCGCAAAGATAAGATAATTGCGACCGCTCCTGACTTCCTTCGTGACATTGAGGATTACCTGCATGGACTGTCTGATATCCTCTCTGTCCATGATAAAAGCCTTCATACAGGTAAATACCTGCTTCAGAAATGGAACATTACCCACTTCTTTCTTGGCTACAACAGAAAACGGCACCGGGCAGGCATCCAGGATCGCCAGAACGTCATACAGTCCCTGATGATTCGGATAAAACATAAATCCATTCTCCGACGGAATATTCTCTACTCCGTAGGACTTGATCGTAATGTTTCCGCCTGTATTCGCCTTGCAGTCGATTTTCTTGAGCAGCGCATAACGCTTTTCTTCCGGATAATCATCCACATGTCCCGCATACCAGTTCAGCATAAACCATCCATAAGGCACAAAGAAAAGATTTCGTAATACCATCATTATGATTCTTTTCATGCTACACCTCCCCAGGATCCTTTTAACTTAATTTTGAAGCGATTTTTTCTTCGTATCCTGGATTCTTCTTGATAAATTTATCGTAGGCAACGGTGTATTCCTGATATGCATCTGTCTTCATGAACAGCGCATATTTCTCTGCTGCCTGTTTGTTCATATCATTGGTAACATCTGATGGTGCAAGTATATAGTACTTATTGTCATCTTTTTTCTGAGTCATATAAGTACTGATGCACGGATAGCTCTGTCCGTCCTTGAGTACCAGATCATACGTAATATATATAAATGCATAATTACCATCCTGGTATATCTTATCGCACTTGTTGATCTGGATCTTCTCCGGAGAATGCGCTGCAAAATACTTGATATTTGCATCTATCTCTGCCTGAAGATTGTCATCTGCCTTGGTCACTCCATAGCATTTCTTAATCTTATTTTCATTGCCGCTCTCGTAGGATTCGATCAGGGCTTTGACAACTCTTTCCGGTGTTTTGTGGCTGATACCACAGCTTCTCACAGCAAAAATAATCGCTATGAGCAAAATTACAAGCACTGCGCCTCCCGCAATATACTGTACGGGAATATCCATCTTTCTGGATCTGCTCTTCTTTTTGCTTCTGGAAGTTCTGGGACTGGTTGACTTACTGCTGCCATTTACCTTGCGCATGCCAGTCCTTGAACTTCCCGTTCTTTTTGTTTCGAGTGCAGATCTTCTGATGTTGGATTTTGAATGTCCGGTCTTTCGGCGGCTTTTGGTATTCTTACTGCTCCTGGCAGCAGTTTTGCTGCCGCTGTTTAATGTGACATATTCCTTCTCCATGATGATCTAACGTCCCCTTTATTCTTCCGTGCTCTCCTGTACTTCATCATTTGCTTTGTTTACAGGTTCTTCTGCTGTCTGCTGATTCTCTTTGTCTTCTTCTTTCTCTCTGACTTTCGCAAAGCTTGCAACGGTCACTCCTTTGGAAAGATTGATCAGTTTTACTCCTGAGGTAATTCTTCCCAGAATAGAAATATCAGCGCACTGCAGACGGATAATAATTCCCTCTGTGGTGATCATCATGATCTCATTTTCTTCATTTACAGCTTTTGCACCGATAACATTGCCTGTCTTCTCAGTGATCTTGTAGCACTTCACGCCCTTACCGCCTCTGTTCTGGCAGGTGAACTCACTGATGGATGTTCTCTTGCCCATACCGTTCTCAGAAACAACAAGGAGATAATATCCCTGCGTGTTAAGTTGCATAGCTACAACTTCATCACCATCCAGCAGATTGATACCGCGAACCCCCATGGAAACTCGGCCTGTGCTTCTTACATCTGTTTCTTTGAAACGGATGCACTGGCCATATTTGGTTACCAGGATAATGTCCTTCTTATCATCCGTTGCCTTTACTTCGATCAGTTCATCATCATCGCGAAGTGCGATCGCTGCAAGACCTACTTTGCGGACATTTGCATAATCCTGGATCGGAGTTTTCTTGACGAGTCCCTTACGGGTTGCCATCATCAGGTAATGTCCCTCTTCGAACTTGCTGATCGGGATAACTGCTGTAATGCGCTCTCCCGGCATCAACTGCAGAAGATTGATAATCGCAGTTCCTCTCGCAGTTCTTCCTGCTTCCGGAATCTCGTATGCTTTAAGACGGTATACACGGCCTGTATTGGTAAAGAACATCACATAATGATGCGTGGTCGTCATCATCAGTTCTTCGATATAGTCATCGTCCAGTGTCTGCATGCCCTTGATTCCTCTGCCGCCTCTGTTCTGGCTGCGGAAGTTGTCTACGGTCATACGTTTAATATAACCAAGTTTGGTCATTGTGATAACTGTATTTTCTCTCGGGATCATATCCTCCATGGAGATGTCATATGCATCAAATCCAATGGCAGTTCTTCTGTCATCGCCATATTTCTCAGCAATTGCAAGGATCTCCTCACGGATGACACGGAGAAGCGTATTTCTGTCTGCAAGAATTGCCTGTAATTTGCGGATCCTCTCCATTAATTCTGCATATTCTGCTTCCAGCTTCTCTCTTTCCAGACCGGTAAGAGCCCTGAGACGCATATCTACGATCGCCTGCGCCTGAACATCTGTCAGTTCAAAGCGATCCATTAATTCCTGTTTTGCGATCTGAACGTTTCTTGCGGCACGGATGATACGGATAACTTCATCGATATTGTCCAGTGCTTTGAGCAGACCTTCCAGAATGTGAGCACGTTCCTGTGCTTTGTTCAGGTCGTATTTGGTTCTTCTTGTCACTACATCTTCCTGATGTGCAAGATACTGCTTAAGCATCTCCGGAAGAGTCAGTACCTTCGGCTGAAGGCTTCCGTTTACGGAAACAAGGCAAAGCATGATCACGCCAAAAGTATCCTGAAGCTGTGTATGCTTATAAAGCTGGTTCAGGACAACATTTGCATTGGCATCCCTGCGGAGGTCGATGCAGATTCGCATTCCCTCACGGCTGGAGTGATCATTCAGGTCTGTGATTCCGTCAATCTTCTTGTCGCGGACAAGTTCTGCGATCTTTTCGATCAGACGGGCTTTATTTACGAGGTATGGAAGTTCTGTGACGATAATACGTGATTTGCCATTTGGCAGTGTCTCGATATTTGTCACCGCACGGACACGGATCTTGCCGCGACCGGTACGATATGCTTCCTCAATTCCTCTTGTTCCAAGGATCGTTGCTCCTGTCGGGAAATCCGGTCCTTTGACGATCTCAAGAAGTTCCTCGATCGTTGTCTCTCTGTCTTCCTCGATAATGTTGTCAATGATCTTGACAACTGCATTGATAACCTCTCTTAAGTTGTGTGGCGGGATATTTGTCGCCATACCAACTGCGATACCGGAAGTACCGTTTACAAGAAGGTTCGGATAACGGGACGGAAGTACAACCGGCTCCCGTTCTGTCTCATCAAAGTTTGGCTGGAAATCAACGGTATTCTTGTTGATATCAGCAAGCATCTCCATGGAGATCTTGCTCAGACGAGCCTCTGTGTATCGCATCGCAGCAGCACCGTCACCATCCACGGAACCGAAGTTTCCATGACCATCTACCAGCGGATATCTGGTAGACCAGTCCTGTGCCATATTTACAAGTGCTCCATAGATAGAACTGTCTCCATGAGGGTGATATTTACCCATGGTATCACCGACGATACGGGCACATTTACGATGCGGCTTGTCCGGACCGTTGTTCAGTTCGATCATGGAATACAGAACCCTTCTCTGTACCGGCTTCAGACCATCTCTTACATCCGGAAGAGCACGTGAGGCGATAACGCTCATGGCGTAATCTATATAAGATTTCTCCATGGTCTTCTGCAGATCCACCTCATGGATTTTGTCAAAAATATTGTCTTCCATTTTTTATTCTCCTAGATATCCAGATTTTCTACAAAACGTGCATTTTCTTCAATAAATTCACGTCTTGGTTCAACTTTGTCACCCATAAGAGTGGTAAAAGTCAGATCGATCTCAGATGTAGCAGATTCGTCCATTGTTACTTTGAGAAGGATTCGTTTCTCCGGATCCATGGTTGTCTCCCAAAGCTGCTCTGCATCCATCTCTCCAAGACCTTTGTAACGCTGGATCTTGTTGTTATTATCACGTCCGATCTCCTCAAGGATGCGGTTCAGTTCCGCATCATCGTAGGCATACCAGACTTTCTTGTTTTTTTCTACCTTGTACAGCGGCGGCTGTGCCAGATATACATAGCCCTGCTTGATAAGTTCCGGCATGAATCTGTAAAGGAAAGTCAGAAGAAGTGTCGCAATATGTGCGCCATCGACATCGGCATCGGTCATAATGATAATCTTGTGATAACGCAGTTTGCTGATATCAAAGTCTTCATGGATACCTGTTCCAAAAGCTGTGATCATTGCCTTGATCTCTGCATTTCCGTAGATTCTGTCAAGACGTGCCTTCTCAACATTGAGGATCTTGCCTCGAAGCGGAAGGATTGCCTGTGTCGCACGGTTTCTCGCTGTCTTGGCAGAACCGCCTGCGGAATCTCCCTCTACGATATAGATCTCGCAGTTCTTCGGATCCTTGTCTGAGCAGTCCGCAAGTTTACCCGGAAGTGACATTCCATCGAGTGCGGATTTCCTTCTGGTAAGGTCACGTGCTTTACGTGCTGCTTCTCTTGCTCTCTGTGCAAGAACAGATTTCTCAACAGTAGCCTTGGCTACAGATGGATTCTGCTCAAGGAAAATTTCAAGCTGCTTGCTGACAACAGAGTCTACGGCGCCTCTCGCCTCACTGTTGCCAAGTTTCTGTTTTGTCTGGCCTTCGAACTGTGGTTCTTCGATCTTGACACTTACGATCGCAGTCAGACCCTCACGGATATCATCACCGCTTAAGTTCGGTTCACTGTCCTTGAGAAGTTTGTTCTTTCTCGCATAATCGTTAAAAGTCTTGGTAAGTGCATTACGGAAACCAACGATATGTGTACCGCCCTCCGGTGTATTGATGTTATTTACAAATCCATAGCTGTTCTCTGTATAGGAGTCGTTGTGCTGCATCGCAACCTCAACAGAAACGCCGTCCTTCTCTCCCTCACAGTAAATAACCTCTGGATACAGAGGTTCTTTACTCTTGTTCAGATATGTTACAAATTCACGGATACCACCCTCGTAGTGGAATACTTTTTCTTTCTTGGAGTCTTCTCTCTCATCTCTGAGGACAATGCGAAGTCCTTTGGTAAGGAAAGCCATCTCACGAAGACGCTGTTTCAGGATATCATAATCATAAACAGTTTCCTCAAAGATTTCCTTATCCGGCAGGAATGTAACAGTTGTTCCTGATTTCTCCGGATCACACTCTCCAACAACCTTGAGAGGATACATTGTATGTCCTCTCTCATAACGCTGCTTGTATTCTCTGCCTTCGTGATATATGGTAACTTCCAGCCACTCGGACAGAGCATTTACAACGGATGCTCCTACGCCGTGAAGACCTCCGGATACCTTATATCCTCCACCGCCAAACTTACCGCCGGCATGCAGAATGGTAAATACAACCTCAACTGCCGGAATTCCTGCTTTGTGGTTGATACCTACCGGAATTCCCCGACCATTATCTACAACTGTAATGGAGTTGTCTGGGTTGATGCTTACCTGGATCTCTGTACAATATCCTGCCAGAGCTTCATCTACCGCATTATCTACAATTTCGTATACAAGATGATGCAGACCCCGGCTGGATGTACTTCCAATATACATACCCGGTCTTTTACGAACCGCTTCCAGCCCTTCCAAAATCTGAATCTGGTCCGCTCCGTACTCCGTATTTTCTCCGCCCATGTGCTGCCTCCTGTCATTCAATGTTATATAAAAATTACTGGTTGTATATCCTCTGTTGGACATACGTATACTAATTTATTATAACACAAAAACAACTCTCTTTCCATTAAAAATCCCGGTTTTCTGTAAAAACAATGTATAAAAAAAGGAACTGTATTTCACATTTTTTTGGAAATACAGTTCTCGTATTTACTGGATCAGATATTGATAAATTTCTCTCTTGGATACCCCTCGGTCCTTCGCCACCTGCTTCATGGCATCCTTCCTGGAAAGCCCCTGTTTTTCGTAGATTTCCATATGTTCCTCGATGGAGATCTCCTCCCAGGAAGCTACAGCTTCTTCCTTGAGTTCCTGGCGGCTCTTGCCCTCGATCACAAGGACACATTCCCCTAATGGCTTTTCGTTCTCATAATGAGCGATCAGCTCATCGATCGTCGTATGAAAAGCAGTCTCATGTTTCTTCGTCAGTTCCCGACAAAGTGTCATTCTGCGGTTGCCAAGAGTTTCTTTGAGATCCTTAAGTGTGCGGACCAGCTTGTGTGGTGCCTCATACATAATGATCGTCCTTGTCTCATTGACCAGTTCATCCAGGACTTCCCTGCGTTCTTTTTTGTCCATTGGAAGAAAAGCTTCGAAAGCAAATCTCCTGGTCGGAAGCCCTGACAGAGTAAGTGCTGTAATACAGGCAGCAGGTCCCGGAAGTGAGGTCACTTCGATCCCTGCTTCATAACACATGGCAGCAAGTTCTTCTCCCGGATCTGAAATTCCAGGAGTACCTGCATCCGTGATCAGTGCAATGTTCATTCCTGACTGCATCTTCTCGATCAGTGTATAAGCTTTGTCGATCTTGTTGTATTCATGATAACTGGTCATGGGCGTTTTGATCTCGAAATGATTCAGAAGCTTGATACTGTTTCTCGTATCTTCTGCCGCGATCAGGTCTACTTCTTTGAGAGTACGCAGAACACGCAGCGTAATATCTTCCAGATTTCCGATAGGTGTTGCACACAGATATAATTTACCGCTCATAAATCAGGTTCCTTTCTTGAATTCTTATCCGAATCATCAGACCATCCCGTAGATTTCCAGGATCGCCTTTGTATACTCTCCCGGCTTCTCATAAACGATCAGCGGACGCTCTACCGTGATTCTGGAGTTTCCACCCTTGCAGGCCTCGATCAATACCATATTTGGTTCTCTGTCTATGTACGGATACACAAGCTGCATGCGTTTCGGCTCCAGCTTGTATTTCATCAGCACCTGAAAAATCTCAGCAAGACGGAACGGACGGTGCACCATAAAAAAATGTCCCCTGTCCTTGAGTACTCTGGACGCCTGGCTGACAACATCCTCCAATGTGCAGAGCACCTCATGTCTCGCAATTGCTTTTGCCATATACGGATTACGCAGTCCATGCTCTCCGATCATATACGGAGGATTACTTGTTACTACATCAAAAGAAGCTGCTCCAAAAATTCCAGCAGCCTCCTTAATATCTCCGCATACAATATCAATTGCAGATTCCAGACTATTGTACGCAACACTGCGTGCGGCCATATCTGCACATTCTTCCTGTATCTCCAGTCCTGTGAGATGTTCTCCCTTGCCTCTGCCTTTGAGCAGGATCGGAATGATCCCTGTGCCGGTTCCCATATCCAGGACCCTTGCATTCTTTCTGATCTTTGCAAAGCCGGACAAAAGAACCGCATCCATTCCGAAGCAGAACTTCTCTGGATTCTGAATTACATAAAATCCATTCTGCAGGTCATCGACCCGCTCTCCCGGATGTACCAGATCAGTTTGCGGATTTCTTTCCATGAGATTTTTTATCTCCTTCTCTGTCTTCGAGTTTTTCCAGTTCCTTCATTTCCTTCTCGGAAACTTTGACTTTTTTCTTACGGGGACGGAATTTCAGTTCATTTACCGGAAATTCCTGAATCTCCTTTTCGTCGTTTACTTCGACAACGACTTTGACTCTCTGGCGAAGAACGTTTACATTCTGTACAGTTCCCTGAATTCCATCCGGAAGTGTGACAGTGTCCCCGATTCCCGGAAGTTTCTTATTCAGTTCCTCGTATGTTTCCTGTTCGTTCTTGAGACAGCACATCAGTCTGCCGCATACGCCGGAAATCTTGGTCTGGTTCAGTGAAAGGTTCTGTTCCTTCGCCATCTTGATAGATACCGGTGCAAACTCTGACAGATACGTGTGGCAGCAGAGACTTCTGCCGCAGATTCCGATTCCTCCGAGGATCTTGGTCTCATCACGGACACCGATCTGTCTCAGCTCGATCCTTGTCTTGAAGATTGCCGCCAGATCCTTGACAAGCTGACGGAAATCGATTCTTCCATCTGCTGTAAAGTAAAACAATACCTTGTTGTTATCAAATGTATATTCTGCATCGATCAGCTTCATCTCCAGACCATGCTCACGGATCTTCTTCTGGCAGATCTTGAAGGCATCCTTCTCCTTGAGACGGTTCTGCTGCTCTCTGTCCTCATCTGCCTGAGTCGCTACTCTCAAGACTTCTTTGAGCGGATGAACAACCTCGTCCTCTCCAACTTCCTTCGGTCCAAGTACAACTCTGCCGAATTCTACTCCGCGGGCGGTCTCTACGATCACATGATCGCCCACCTGCATTTTATAATTCTTCGGATCAAAATAATATATTTTGCCGACATTTCTGAATCTGATTCCAACTATTTTTGTCATTCTATCTCTCCCTGATCGTCAGGAACAGAAGTTCAAGAGCAAGCTCGAAGTTTACATTTGCACGCAGACGTACCTTGGCCTTCTCCAGTGCTTCCAGTATCTTTTCGAGATTTTCATATGAACGCTGGCTCGCCTGTTCCTTTATATAATTAATTTCCTGCTTGAAGACCAGATTGTCTATTTCCCTTGTAGCTTTGAACATCAGAACATCACGGAACCAGAACTGAAAAATATCCAGATAGTCGCCTATATGCTGTTTCTCATCGGAAAGTTCGCGGATCACATCAGTCAGCTCATAAGTCTGCATCGTACTTACATACTTCAGGATCCTGAGAGCATTCTCTGTCATCTTGCCAAACTCTTCGGATGTTGCTGCCTCCTGTGCCTTGCCGATGCTTCCCTGTGCAAAAGATGCATCGATCTCTGCCTGATAATCCGGCACATGAAGACGTTCCATAAGATATTTCTTAACCAGATTGTCATCTACTACCTTGAGATCCAGTCTGACACAACGGGACTGGATCGTCGGAAGAAGTGCATCTGCATTGCTGGTCAGCAGCATGATGACTGCATATTCCGGCGGCTCCTCAATTGTCTTGAGAAGAGCATTCTGTGCCTGTACTGTCATCATCTCCGCATCCGGAACGATATAGATCTTATGCGGACTGCAGTATGGTTTAATTGCTACATCGTGAATCAGCTGATCACGAATCTCATCTATCGAAATAGTTCCCGGCTTCTCATGGTTTACCATGATGATATCCGGATGATTCTTACCCAGGGCTTTCTTACAGGAATCACACTTCTGACATGGCTCCGTTCCCCCAGCCTCGCACTGAAGAGTCATTGCATAAGTCGTCGCAAGAAGTTTCTTACCTGATCCAGGTCTTCCGGTAAAAATATAGGAATGAGATACCTTTCCTGTCGTCATGGCATTCTTCAAATGCCTGATAATCTCCTCGTGCCCGATAATATTGTTGAAACTAACCATTCAGAATCACCTCTCTTGTTTCTGTATACGAATCTTTGTTCGCCATGCCTACATTATAGCATACTTTGTTACCCATTCAAAACTATTTTTGTCTATGAAAGGGAATTTATATATTTTATAATATTTTCGACACACAATTCTAAATTCTCATTAGCAAATCTTAATTTAATTCCTGCCTCCCGGATGTTTTCCTCCGAAAAGTCCTCCTGATCTGCCAGAAAACGTCTGCACATCTCTTCGTATTTCGGTTTCTCCTGCTCCCGCTCCCGAAGAAGTGCCCTCTGTAATCGCTCTCCGTCCTCTACTTCAATATAAACCGGGATCACATGTTCTTCCCCGTAATATTGCTTAAGTTTCTGATAAGATTCCAGTGTGCCGATTCCAAGATAGTTTCCCTCTGAGAGATCTACCTGTCCATCATCTGCTGTAAAATATGTCCAGATGCCATGAACAGTATGGTAGGCTCTGGCTTCGATCAGCTTTCCTGATTTCTTAAATTCCTCAAGTCTGCTGTCATCTGTAAAATAATACTGAACTCCATCCTGCTCTCCCGCGCGGATCGGTCTGGTCGTATACAGTACCAGTTTCTTCAGGTTCAGTTCTTTATTGCCTGCCAGTAAAGAATAGATCCGGTCCTTACCGGCGGCACTTTTTCCCATAATATAAAAAATCTTTCCCATGAAATATCAGATTTCCTGCTCCTTCGTAGTATTCTGGGCTACTACACGGATGGTCTCATTGGTATAGTCCTCCAGTCCCTGCAGATACAATCCCTCTTCCATGTATATTCTCATATTACGGATAAATTGTCCAGTAATCTGTTCTCCCGGTACGATCAGCGGGATTCCAGGCGGATAGAGATATCCAAACTCTGCCGATATCCGTCCGACACTTTCTTCCAGTTTGCGGATTTCACTCTCCGATTCCATTGCCTCCGTGATCGACATGAACTGGCTCAATGAAGTGTATGCTGTTCTTCCTGCCTTCGGTTCTTCTGCTTCTCTTTTTTCTTTTTTCTTCTGTGCTTCTTCCTGGTCGATCTCCTCGATTGCCTGGCAAAGTCTCTCAAAGCCTTCCTCACTGTCACCAACTGCTGCCAGTGCAAGCACATAATGCTCCGTTTCCATCTCCACCTGAATGTGATATTTCTCCAGAAGGATCTGTGCCAGTTCACTTCCCGTCATTGACGCATAGCGTGTAGAAAAAAGTAATTTGGAACGATCATAATCAAAAACTCCGGCCGTTCCGATCTCCGGTGAAACCAGGCGGATATACTTGCATTCTGAAAGCCTGCGTCTCGCCTTTTCGAGGATCTTTGTAAATTCACGGAACATCTCATTACCGTCGGAGGACATTTTTTCCATGCAGGCATCCATACTCGCCATAAGGATATACGACGGGCTGCTGCTCTGATAAATTCCCATAAATCTGCGGATCAGTCTGCTGTCCACGCGGTCACTGCAGTTATGGAGCACCGCAGTCTGCGTCATCGACGGAAGTGTCTTGTGGAAACTCTGGATAACCAGATCCGCTCCCAGTTCAGCTGCTGATGTCGGGAAATAATTTGAAAAGTGAAAATGTGCTCCATGTGCCTCATCCACGATCAGCGGAATCTCATATCTGTGTACGATCTCTGCGATCTTCTCAATATCTGATACCACCCCATCATACGTCGGCGATGTGAGAAGCACTGCCTTGATCTCCGGATTCTCCGCCAGTGCTCTTTCCACCTTATCCGGTGAAATTCCTCCGTTTATCCACCACTTTTGGTCCATCTGTGGATAGACATAAGTCGGGATCAGATTCCTCAGATACAGAGCATGATAGACAGCCTTGTGGCAGTTCCTCGCAACAAGGATCTGTCCCTTCCTCGGAACCGCTGCCGAAACAGCCGCAAGAAGTGCCGCTGTGCTGCCATTAACGCTGTAATAACATTCCTTCGTACCATACACATTCGCAGCAGTTTCCTGCGCTTTTTTCAGAATTCCTTCCGGATGATGAAGATTATCAAATCCCTCTATCTCTGTGATATCCCTGTCAAACGGCAGGTCTGTATTGACTGTGTCCGGATTTCTCTTGTGCCCCGGCATATGAAATGGATAATAATCTTCCTGGCTGTAAATTTCTAATGCTCTATATAATCTTTCCATAATTTTTATACCTTAAACCTGTAACCTACACCCCAGATGGTTTCAATATACTGCGGCTTGGCTGTGTTGAATTCAATCTTTTCACGGATTTTCTTGATATGAACGGTAACAGTTGCAATGTCGCCTACAGATTCCATATCCCAGATCTGACGGAACAGTTCCGCCTTGGTAAATACGCGGTTCGGATTCTCCGCAAGGAATGTAAGAAGATCAAATTCCTTGGTCGTAAATGTCTTCTCCTCCCCATTGATCCAGACTCTTCGCGCTGTCTTGTCGATCTTGATCCCACGGATCTCGATAATATCATTCTTGACAACATTTGATCCTACAAGTCTGTTATATCTTTCCATATGTGCCTTTACCCTGGCAACAAGTTCGCTTGGGCTGAACGGCTTGGTCATGTAATCATCTGCCCCAAGTCCCAGTCCACGGATCTTGTCAATATCGTCTTTCTTTGCCGAAACCATGATGATCGGGATATTCTTCTCCTCGCGCACCTGACGGCAGATATCAAATCCATCTACCTCAGGGAGCATCAGATCAAGTATGATCAGGTCGTATTCTTCTTTCAGAGCCTTCTCAAGCCCTACATCGCCTCTTGTGGCGATCTCAACATCAAATCCTGACAGTTCCAGATAATCTTTCTCCAGATCTGCAATTGCCTCTTCGTCTTCAATAATCAGTATTTTACTCATTTACAGGTACCTCCTGGTATTTTCTCAAAACAAAGTACATGATCGTGCCGATGTCCTCGCGGCTGGTTGCCCACACTTTACCTCCATGGTCCTCCAGGATCTTACGCACGATGGAAAGACCAATCCCACTGCCTCCCTTGGCAGAATTTCGCGAAACATCTGTCCGGTAAAAACGGTCAAAAATATATGGCAGATCTTTGGCTGCGATCCCCTTGCCATTATCTTCGATCTCAACCTGGACAAAATCACCGACATCCTTGACACGGATCTGTATGATGCCCTTCATTCCCTTGCCCTTGTCCATATATTTAATCGCATTGCTGATGATATTATGGATCACCCTTCGGATCTGCTCTCCATCTGCGATCACCTGCACATCACTGTCTACGTAGTTGGCATAGCAGAGCTGTATTCCTCTCGTTTCCAGTTCCAGTCCCACTTCCTCTGCACAGTCTGAAAAATAGTCCTCAACATTCAGTTTACTGAACGTATATGGAATACGGTTTGTATCGATCTTGGAATAAAAAGTAAGCTCATTGATCAGATGATCCATCTCAACTGTTTTGTTATAAATAGTACGGACATAACGATCCATCTTTTCCGGGGTATCTGCCACTCCGTCCATGATACCCTCAACGTAGCCCTTAACGGCTGTGATCGGGGTCTTGAGATCATGAGAAATATTGCTGATCAGTTCTTTGTTTTCTTTGTCCAGGACAAGTTTTTCTTCTGCGGATTCCTTGAGCCGTCTCCTCATTTCCTCAAAATCACGGCAAAGTTCCGCAAACTCATCCGCCCCTTCCACATCAAGAACAAAATCAAGATTTCCGTCTTTGATATTCTGCGTGGCCTTACGCAGCTTAACAAGTGGTGTGGCAACACTTCTGTAAATCCACAATCCTACGGACACACTCGTAAATATCAGGATGACCAGTGCCGTAAAAAAAAGATCCTTCGTCATGATCCGTAAGCCCGAACCGTCAACTCCGGTCTCTCCGATCGTAATATCATAATCTGCTTCCTGCACTGCTTCATTCTTAGATGTACTCCTGTGCTGCGCTTCGCTGAACCCGTATAAAGTAGCCGCCAGCAGCAGCATTGGAACTAATATGATCATCAGGAAACCGAGTATGATCCTCTGTTTTAATTTCATAACACATCCCCGCTTCTCTGTATAAAAATAAACGCACATATAACGAGTCTGTACCCGCTATATATGCGTTCATTATATCATATCACGATATTCCTATCTCTAAATTTTCTATAAAAACGGTGAAAAAACCGTGTCTTACAGATATTTCTTGAGATCGTCAACTTTATCCAGTTTTTCCCACGGAAGATCTACATCTGTACGTCCAAAATGTCCGTAAGCAGCTGTCTGTTTGTAGATCGGTCTTCTCAGGTCGAGCATACGGATGATTCCTGCCGGACGGAGATCAAAGTTCTCACGGATGATCTCAACAAGTCTGGTGTTGGAAAGTTTTCCTGTTCCAAATGTTTCTACATTGATGGAAGTCGGTTTTGCTACACCGATCGCATAGGAAAGCTGGATCTCGCACTTGTCAGCCAGTCCTGCTGCAACGATGTTCTTTGCAACATAACGTGCTGCATAAGCTGCGGAACGGTCAACCTTTGTGCAGTCTTTTCCTGAGAAAGCACCGCCGCCGTGACGTCCGGATCCACCGTAAGTATCAACGATGATCTTACGTCCTGTAAGTCCACTGTCACCGTGAGGTCCACCGATCACGAAACGTCCTGTCGGGTTGATGAAGTACTTGGTATCATCATCTACCATGTCTGTCGGGATGATCTCATCAAATACATATTTCTTGATGTCTTCGTGGATCTGCTCCTGTGTAACTTCCGGATCATGCTGTGTAGAGCATACAACTGCATCGATACGGATCGGTTTGCCTTCTTCACTGTATTCAACAGTTACCTGAGTTTTTCCGTCTGGTCTTAAGTATGGCAGAGTTCCGTCTTTGCGGACTTTTGTAAGCTGGCGAGCCAGTTTGTGTGCCATGTTGATCGCATATGGCATGTACTCTTCTGTTTCATTGGAAGCATATCCGAACTGGATTCCCTGGTCTCCGGCTCCGATCGCATCGATCTCGTCTTCTCCCATCTTAGCTTCCAGAGCTTTGTCTACGCCAAGAGCGATATCTGCTGACTGCTCATCGATTGCAGTGATGACTGCACATGTATCAGCATCAAATCCATATTTTCCACGGGTATAACCGATCTCTCTTACTGTATCTCTTACGATTTTCTGGATATCAACGTAAGCGCTTGTTGTGATCTCTCCCATAACAAGTACAAGACCTGTTGTTGTAGCGGTCTCGCATGCTACACGGCCCATCGGGTCTTTTTCCATGATCGCGTCAAGAATGGCATCGGAAATGGCATCGCACATTTTGTCCGGATGACCTTCAGTTACAGATTCGGATGTAAATAAAATCTTTTCTTTCTCCATGATTGGTTCCTTTCTTTTTTATCTGGTCTATTGATCAATAAGTTATCTGCGTACATAACAAAATAAGACAGCCCCAACAATAGGACTGTCTTGAATTTGATTTCAATCCTCTTATTGTTCGATCACTCGCTCAGGTTGGCACCTTCCTCTCAAGGGAGGGGTTGCCGTGGCTTCACAGATCCTTT
>NZ_FR886655.1:0-4433 GCF_000436615.1 Blautia sp. CAG:237 | reverse complement strand
GTTCAGAAATGTCAACATGTATGTGGTTTTGAAGATACGATAGAAAAAAGCCAATGCTAGAGCAGATGAGAAATCTGTTGTATCATTGGTTTTTTTATTTCTTAAATATAGAATGGCGGACTGTATCTTTGAACTGCTTCAGTGTATACTGAGATAAAAACTAATAATAAATTTATACGTAAAGGATGAACATATGGAATTTTATAAGGTAAAAATAACCAGAAAAGGAACAAAACCACCTATTTGGAGACGCTGCCTTGTTCCTGCAGATATCACATTTGCACAGATGGCAGTTGTACTTGAAGAGATTCTGGAATATGAAACTTCATCTTTATATGAATTTGAATTTTTCCAGAAAAAAGTACGCATCCGGGAATGGACAGAAGACGGGGAAAGCGCAACCTGGCAGTATGATTTTCAAAATGCAGCAGATACTTTCGTAAATGATCTGATGAATACAGAAAAATGGTTTACTTTCAGAATCCATGCAGAAGAAAAACTGCCGGAATATCGTGTAGATATTGAAAACAGAGTTAAGAAAGCGGTATTAGATGAGGGAGACAAAGAAGTATGTTTTCCTGTAATCATGAAAGAAGTAAGCAGAGAAGATGAAGAAATATGGACAGATGCATTAGAAAGAAATGCTTATCTTGAAGAGACTTTCAAACTGCAGGACGGAGAATCTGATTATCGCAGCTTCGAAGAAATTAAGGCAGATACAGAAAGCAATAAAATCCTCATAACCAGCACAAAGCCAGTAAGTCGGGAACTTCATAATAAACAATCCACTGATTCAATCATGAGAGAATTTACGGATAACTATCTGAATCCATTTATCGAACAAAAAATGGCAGAGCTTGAGCTGGAAGAAGAAGGAACCAGAAATCCAGATGTCAAAGAATATCTTCTTTCCTACAAAAAAGAAGATCTCGAAGAAAAAGCCAAAGAATTCAACATCACCTGCAGTGGCAGCACCAAAGAAGAACTTGCAGAGGAGATTGCGAAATATGTTCTGAGTCCGGAAGGAATGCGAGAGATTTTTCTTCAGGCAGATGAATGGGAAGCAGATGCATTTGAGGCAGTCCTGGACAAGAAATGTTTTCTTGCAGAAGAAACAGACTGGATCAAACTTGGCTGGCTCAGCGATGCAGGATATGTGGTTTCCTACAGCGACCATCATGCCGAAGTTCCGAAAGCAGTTATTTCCTTATATAAAGAGATCAACACTCCGGAATTCCGCAAATTATGCAGACAGGTAAGCTGGATGCGTTCCTGCCAGACTATGCTCGGATTTATTTATGCGATCGCGCCATTAAAGATCGTATACCGCATGTATCGCAGAAGACCAGATTACAAGGTAAGTTATGACGAATTCCTTGAAATCTTGAAACAGGTTCCGGAAAACGACAATATGTGCATCGTCCGCGATGACAAAATGATCCTCAAAACAGTACTTCGCGAAAACCTTTATGAACGGATCGAAGAGTATCAGGGAGACAGAGAATTCTATATGCCGTCACCGGAAGAAGTGCTGGACTATGCAAAACACGGCTACCCATCCCAGGATCCGGCATATAAAAAACTTGAAAACTTCCTGAGAGAAGAACTTCATCAGAATACAGCTCAGATCACAGAGCTGATGTACATTGTGTTCAAAGAGTTTTCTATGGATGGAATGCTTTCTGATATCACAGAAGAGTTTAAGAACAGAAATGTTGTGTTTGAATCAGATAAACAGATGGAAACTTTTGCTTCTATCATGACAAATGTAAATAATAACACAAGAATGCTGGATTTCCGTGGATATACACCGAATGAGATCGCACGTATGTCCGTATCGGAAAGAACGATTCCGTCAATCGTTCCGATGGGAAGCATAGCAAATAAGACTTTTGTTCCGTCAAATATGGCAACAAAGAAAATCTATCCAAACGATCCATGCCCATGCGGAAGCGGTAAGAAATACAAGAAATGCTGTGGCAGAAAGTAAGAAAGGACAGGCTTTAAAATATGAAGTTATTGATCGTGCGTCACGGTGATCCGGATTACACCATAGATTCCCTGACAGAAAAAGGCTGGAAAGAAGTTGAATTTCTTTCTGAGAAACTTTCAAAACTTGATATCAAAGATTTTTATGTGTCACCGCTCGGCAGAGCCAAAGACACCGCATCTCTTACTCTCAAAAAAATGAACCGAACAGCGACAGAATGTGACTGGCTCAGAGAGTTTGATGTTCTGATCGACCGTCCGGATGTAACGGACCGCAAGATCATTCTCTGGGATTGGCTTCCACAGGACTGGAGCATGGACGAGCGTTTTTATCAGTATGATCACTGGTTTGAAAATGAACGCCTCCAGGCAGCAGATACAAAAAAACATTACGACTATGTCACAGGAGAATTTGATAAGCTTCTCGCAGAACATGGTTATGTCAGAGAAGGACACTACTACAGAGTCGAAAAAGCAAACAACGATACCATCGTTTTCTTCTGCCATTTCGGCCTGGAATGTGTGCTTCTGAGCCATCTGATGAGCGTATCCCCAATGGTCCTCTGGCACGGAGCCGCCGCTGCGCCAAGTTCCGTAACGACCGTAACAACAGAAGAAAGACGCAAAGGAATCGCAAGTTTCAGAATGAATTCCTTCGGCGACATTTCCCACCTTTATGCAAACAACGAACCGCCTGCCTTTGCAGCGAGATTCTGCGAATGCTATGATAATAAAGACGAAAGACATGATTAAATTGAGAGAGGACGAGATTCAAAAGAATCTTGTCCTTTCTTGCGTATAGGACAGGTGTATGGTATATTAAAACTATAAATTAACAGATCAGATATATTATTTTCAATATATAAAGAAGGCAACAGCGATGTTGGCTGAAAATATATAAAAAATGAAGGAGGAAAAAAATGGAAAGGGGAACCAAAATTTTTAAAAGAATGTTGGGTGTTGTCCTGGCGATTGTGATGTGTATGACATTGACAACAGTACAGACACCAACGGAGGTGCAGGCAGCGTCAGGATTGAGTTCTTATAAGAGGGTAAGTTTTTATAAGTCTCAGAAAATTGGAAATACGGTGTATTCCATGAAATATAATGACAGATATAACAGATACACGATTTATATGAGAAGAAATGGAAAAACACAGGCACTTGTCAGAGACTGCTCGGGTGGAAGCTTTGTTACAAATGGAAAGGTTATTTACTATACAAGTGGAAACTTTTATTCTTATGGTTCATTTGGAGGAAATTACAAAAATATTCGAATCAAACAGTATTCGATCAGTTCCAGAAAGTCCAGAACACTGCTTTATAAATCAGGACCTGCGAGATCTCTGGCACCGGTTGCCTGTGATGGAACTTATCTTTATTTTGGTCTTTGCACACAGTATGGTGGTGCATATTATAATTTAAGCATTATGAATGTGAGGACCAGAAGAGTTGCTTATACCAATTATGGCGTGAGTGATATTCGCCGTCTGAGTAATGGAAAACTCCTTGTTTCAGCGACAGAATTTCCACATGGAGGAAGTCTTGCAATCATGAACCGCAATGGCAGCGGCAGAAAACTGATTACCAGAGAAAATGTCACGCAGGTAAGCGTAAAGGGCAAATACATTTACTACACAGAATCGAAATATTCCTGGGAAAGCAGGAAATGCAGATGCGATTTAAATGGAAATAACAAAAAAGCATTGACGAAATGGAGTGGCGGACTCGCCAGGTAACTTTGAGAATGTTTGGGATAATCCCGGAAAGGAAGATATCTAGGAAAAAGAAGACCAGAAAAATCCTGTTACCGGTCATATTGTTTTTGATATTAATGGCGATGATGCCTGTTCAGGCTCAGGCTGCAAATCGGACAGCAACTACAGTCAGAATGAAAACTTATTACAAAAGCGGTAAGAAGTTTATGACTGTACGGGGGCTGGACAGCAGGAGCAGATTAGTCTGGAAATATACGACAAAGAGTTATCCTGCTACAGAACTTAAGCAGATAACCTGCCTTGTTCGCGCAGACAAAGTTTATGTTTTTGAGAGTTCCAAAGTAATTGCATTTCGGAAAAAAGACGGCAGACGTTTATGGAGCACATCCAAAATCAGCCCGGCAGGGCATATTTTCGGTTTTGACAGGTACGATAATCTTTATGTAACCGGCTACTATGACAAGTATGTTTACAAAATATCGACTAAAGGAAAGATTATTTGGAAAACAAACACATTCAGAACCGGAAATTACTGGCCATACAAAGTAACTGCTTCCGGAAACTATGTTACTATTTTGTACGATATGAACTCAAGGAATTATTCATCCCGGAAGGTTCATAAAATTATTTTTAATATGAGGAACGGCAGAATCGTAAGATATTCGTAGTCCGGACATGTAAATGCCAACCTGCCAGTGGTGTGAAAAACACCGCTGGCAGGTTTTT
>NZ_FR886654.1:0-6845 GCF_000436615.1 Blautia sp. CAG:237 | reverse complement strand
TCGGAAGATTTTCGGATGTTACATAAGAGATCGCGCTGTCGATCTGTCCTTCGCCGTCGAATCCTGTTGTTGTATAACTGTAAGTGTTATAGTCCATGGAGGACTGGTAGATCGTATCGTAAGATACGACTTTGCTTCTGTCACCGCATACAACGATCAGGCTGTTTGCAGAAACATCATCACTTGTATACTGAGAAGTAAATTTCGGATTTACAACAGGGTCTTTTGTCTCAACTTTAATATGCGAAGATTCTTCCGCATATTTTTCCAGAAGTCTCTTTAATGTCTCATCCTCAGAACCACTCTGGACAACCTGATAGATCGCGATATCCTTGTCCAGCTTCTTGAGATAAGCTTTCGTCTCATCGCCGATACTGTAAAGCTTCTGTGAGCTTACATCAAACTCTGTATATTTAGATGGCAGAGATCCGACGATCATATTGATCACAATTACGATCACAATAAAAATCGCACTGATCACAACACTATAGGAACCGTTTTTCAGATATTTTCCATTCATGGATTCTTTAATCCTCTGCTTTAACGGCTTCTTTTCTTTCTTGTTCTGCCCGTCTTTTTTGTTAAACTTTTCCTTCAGTTTCATCTTTCTCGCCTCCTTAATTCCAACGTCTCTTCGCAATAGACTGTACGGTCAGGAAAAGACAAACTGCGATCACTGACACGAAATACAGGATTCCCTTGATGTCAAAGATCGAATTGGCAAAGTTATCAAAATGGCTACTCAGGTTAACGATATTCAGAGCCTTCTGGATCCCGCCTGAGAAGAAAGAAGAATTTACCACATATATAATCGCAAGAATGATCTCTCCGATCACACATACTGCTGCCGAAATCAGCAGATTCTTGATCATCGTATAAATGATCAGAGCTGCCGCAAGGATCAGAAGTCCAAATGTAATGCAGGTAGACAGAGCTCCCTCTGAAAAGAATGAGGAAATTCCGTTCATCATATAAAATGCAAACAGAAATACAAAGGTAAGAACTGCTGCAATAACCTGACTCTCAGTCAGGGAAGATACAAATACACCAATTGCAAGGTTTGCACAGCCAAGCAGAAAAAATCCCAGAATACCTGTATAGGCTCCTGCAAAAGAAACTGTTCCGAATTTTGACATCAGAAGTGGGTAAAAGCACATGATGACCATCGGAATCGCAAAGATCGTTACCAGTGCAAGATATTTACCAAGAACGATCTGGCCGACAGAAACCGGCGCTGTCAGAAGCAGCTGGTCTGTCTTCTGTTTCCGTTCTTCTGCAAGAACTCTCATGGTCAGGATTGGAACGCTGATCAGAAATACAAAGGTCAGCGCACTTAACGTATATTCAAATTTCGGATAAGCTGCTGCCAGCTGATAGGCCGAAAAATAAATACCTGTAAGAAGCAGGATAAAGAAAATAAACAAATATCCTACCATAGATGTGAGATAACTTCTCAGCTCTCTCTTATATACTGCTGTCATTTCGTTTCTCCCTCCTTCTCCGGTTCCTCAGGTTTTTTCTTCTTGTCATCTTCGGTCAGCTCCAGGAAGATCTCTTCGAGGGATACTTTCTTGGACTGCATTTCAAGGATCGGATAATGATGTTCTGCCATCTTAAAGAAAACTTCCTCACGGATATCTGTATTTTCTTCTGTGGAAAGTTTCACTTCCCAGCCTTCCTGATCCTTGGCTGCGTTGATCGCGATCTCCTTGATCCCCTCGATCTCTCCAAGCAGAATACGGATCTTGTCCTTATCTCCTTTGACAAGAAGTGACAGATTGTTGGAACCCTGCGCGAGTTTCCCCAGGTTATCCGGCGTATCGCTGGCAACCAGTTTGCCATGAGAAATGATCAATACATAATCACATACTGCACTTACCTCAGAAAGAATATGAGAACTCAGGATAACGGTATGTTTCTTTTTAAGGCTCTTGATCAGATCGCGGATCTCTATGATCTGCTTCGGATCAAGTCCTACTGTCGGCTCATCCAGGATGATAACTTCCGGATATCCTAGGATCGCCTGTGCAAGTCCAACTCTCTGTCTGTAACCTTTGGACAGATTTTTGATCAGGCGGTTACGCATATCTGAGATCTTGACCATCTCCATGACTTCTTCAACCATGGATTTCTTTTCGTTTTTTGGGATTTTTTTGAGATCAGCGGCGAAATTCATATATTCGAGCACTGTCATATCGAAATAAAGAGGCGGAATTTCCGGCAGATAACCGATACATTTCTTTGCCTGTTCCGGTTCTTCCAGTATGTCATGACCGTCAATGGTTACCGTTCCTTCCGTAGATGCTATATAACCGGTAATCATGTTCATAGTTGTTGATTTACCGGCTCCGTTCGGCCCGAGAAAGCCGTAGATTTTTCCCTTCTCTATCTTAAAAGAAAGGTGGTCAACTGCTGTATGGTCGCCATAACGTTTGACCAGATTGTTTACTTCAATCACAAATTTCTCCTCCTTTTCTTTACAAACAGAAGATGCTTCCGGGCGAAACAGAGATAGGGGATACCTGGAAACATCTTTTATTACGGAGCGGATCTTACATCCGCTCCTTGAAATATTCTATGAGAAAGTTGTGATAAAAATTGGATAAATCTGTGAGGATTCTGTGAAAAGGAATTTGAGAAATTCAGGATAATTTATGACAAAGGTTCTTTGAGAGGAGTGCCTGCCTTGCGTGGATAACGTCCCGGGGTCGCTTTGACCTTCTCGATCACAACGAGGGAGCGCTGGATCTCTGAATCCGGAAGCTGGAAATAGACAACATCCTGGATCCTGCCGCCGAGGATCTTGATTGCTTTCTGTGCCTGCTCTACTTCTTCCTGTACGGTACCTGATTTATAGGAAATAAAAAATCCGCCTGTCTTCACATATGGAAGGCAGTATTCTGATAAAGTTGCCAGATTGGATACCGCACGGGAAACACAGAGATCATACGTTTCGCGGTATGCTTTGTTTTTGGCAAATTCTTCGGCTCTGCCGTGGATCGCAGTGATATTTTCCAGTTTCAGAAGCTGGAAATTTTCCTCAAGGAAGTTCACTCTTTTTTTGAGAGAATCCAGAAGGCAGGCTTCCAGATGCGGGAACGCGATCTTGAGCGGAACGCCCGGAAAACCTGCACCTGTTCCGATATCCATGATCCTGTTTACCTTGCTCATATCCACTGCTTTTACGCAGGCAAGGCTGTCCAGGAAGTGCTTTACCAGCACTTCCTGAAATTCTGTGATACCGGTCAGGTTCATGACTTTATTTTTTTCTACAAGATATTCGTAAAAATCTGTAAACTGCTTTTTCTGGACTTCATCGAGAGTGATGCCAAGTTCCTGGCAGCCTTCTTCCAGTATTGTTAAATCATATGCCATTGATCTGCTCCTTCTTTATGCATTTCGTCTGTACTGTTCCAGATATACAAGAAGCACAGAGATATCTGCCGGAGATACGCCGGAGATTCTGGACGCCTGTCCGATAGATACCGGGCGGTATTCTTCCAGTTTCTGTCTTGCTTCAATACGGAGGCTTCCGACTTTTTCATAATCCAAGTCCTCCGGGATCTTCTTTGCTTCCAGTTTCTTGAACTGTTCTACCTGTTTCATCTGACGCTTGATGTAGCCTTCGTATTTCAGATTGATCTCAACCTGTTCTTTTACGTCCCATGGAAGTTCCGGACGTTCTTTGTCGATCGGCGCAAGGTCTTCATAAGTGAGTTCCGGTCTGCGAATCAGTTCTGCGATGGTTGTTCCGGATTTCAGAAGAGTGCTTCCTTTTTCTTCAAGGAGCTTCTGCACTTCCGGATTTCCTCCGATCGTCGCATGTTCTGTTCGCTCAATTTCTCTTGCGATCGCTGCTTCTTTTTCAAGAAGTTTCTGATAAGTCTCCTCGTCGATCAGACCGACCTGATAACCTTTCTTGCGGAGACGTAAATCTGCATTATCCTGTCTGAGAAGCAGACGGTATTCTGCACGGCTTGTCATCATACGATATGGTTCGTGGTTTTCTTTCGTAACAAGGTCATCGATCAGAACGCCGATATATGCCTCGGAACGGTCAAGGATCAGCTGTTCCTGTCCCTTAACTTCCATAGCCGCATTGATTCCGGCGATCAGTCCCTGTGCAGCTGCTTCTTCATATCCTGAGCTTCCGTTGAACTGTCCGCCGCTGAAAAGTCCCTTGATCTTCTTGAATTCCAGTGTCGGATAAAGCTGCCGCGGATTGATGCAGTCATACTCGATCGCATAGGCGTTCTTTACGATCTTTGCATGCTCCAGTCCCGGTACGGAGTGGTACATCTCATCCTGAACATCTTCAGGAAGGGAGCTTGACATTCCACCGACATACATCTCGTTTGTATAAAGTCCTTCTGGCTCGATAAATACCTGATGGCGTTTCTTATCAGCAAATCTTACTACTTTGTCCTCGATGGACGGGCAGTATCTCGGTCCTGTTCCCTCGATCATTCCGGAATACAGAGGGGAACGGTCAAGGTTTGCACGAATGATCTCGTGTGTTTTTTCGTTTGTGTAGGTAAGCCAGCAGGATTTTTGCTCGATCTGCACGCTTTCCGGGTCTGTGAAAAAAGAGAACGGTACAACTCTCTTATCACCAAACTGTTCTTCCATCTTGGAATAGTCGATGGTATTTCCTGCGATTCGTGCCGGTGTTCCTGTCTTGAAACGGAACATTTCGATTCCAAGTTCCTTGAGTGAATCCGTCAGATAGTTTGCCGCCTGCAGTCCGTTCGGACCTGTATAGTTGCTGACATCACCATAAATACAGCGTGCCTTGAGGTAAGTTCCTGTGCAGAGTACGACCGCCTGGCAGTGATAAACTGCACCTGAATATAATTTTACACCTGTGATCTTTCCATCTTCTACAAGAAGTTTGGTTACTTCTCCCTGTTTGATCGTAAGGTTTGGCTGGTTTTCCAAAGTCTTACGCATCTCTGTGCTGTATGCCTGTTTGTCTGCCTGCGCTCTGAGTGAGTGAACTGCAGGTCCCTTGGACTGGTTCAGCATTTTGGACTGAATAAAAGTCTTGTCAATATTTTTGCCCATTTCCCCGCCGAGTGCATCCAGCTCTCTTACCAGATGTCCCTTGGAGCTGCCTCCTACGTTCGGGTTACACGGCATCAGTGCGATACTGTCCACACTGACTGTAAACATTACGGTATCAAGTCCCAGTCTTGCACAGGCAAGAGCTGCTTCACATCCTGCATGACCGGCTCCAACTACAACGATATCACAGTTTTTCTCCAGTCTTCTGTCCTCCATTTTTATCTTCCCTTCTTTTCTAAATTGCGTTTATTTTCCTGTACAGAATTTGCTGAAGATCTCATTGACCAGATCCTCCCCTACGGATTCTCCCACGATCCTTCCGAGGCTTTCGTAGGCATTCATAAGGTCGATGGAAAAGAAATCTTCTGCCATTCCCATATCAATACTGTTCTTCACAAGTTCCAGGCTTTCTTTCGCTTCTTCCAGTGCAGCTTTGTGTCTTGCATTTGTGATGTATACTTCATCATTAAAAGAAAGTTCTCCCTGGAAAAACATGTTCTTGATCTCATCTTCCAGTTTACGGATCCCTGTTTCTTCCACTACAGAAACAGGGATCACCGGACTTCCGGTACGCTGCTTTATTTTCTCCATATCTACGACCGGCTCAAGGTCTGTCTTGTTGTAGATCACGATGCTTTTTCTTCCGGAAAGTAATTCTATGATCTCTTCATCGTTTTCGTCAAGTGGTCTGGATGAATCTACAACATACAGGATAAGGTCTGCGTCCTCTGCCATCTGTTTGGCTTTGCCGACTCCGATCTTTTCCACTACATCCTCGGTTTCGCGGATTCCTGCGGTATCGATCACGCGAAGTGTAATTCCGTTCAGAGAAATGTATTCCTCCAGGATATCCCTCGTTGTGCCTTCGATCTCTGTGACGATCGCGCGGTCTTCGCCTACCAGGAAATTGAGGAGGGAAGATTTGCCGGCATTTGGTTTACCGAGGATAACTGTCTTGATCCCCTCCTGGATCATTCTTCCGTCGTCGGCAGTTTTCAACAGGTCCTGGATCTCTTTGGTCTCTTTATCCACAATGACTCTTAATTCCTGTGGATAGCCGGTGAGATCGTAGTGCTCCGGATCATCCAGGGCAGATTCTATATATGCGATCTGGTAGAGCAGTCTGCTCCGGATCTCTTTTACGGCACGCTGTACGGAGCCTTTGAGCTGTTCTACGGAGCTCTTGAGTGCCATGGAGTTTTTGGCCTGAATGACATCCATGACAGCCTCCGCCTGCGACAGATCCAGCCTTCCGTTTAAGAAAGCTCTCTTTGTAAATTCTCCTGGTTCTGCGATCACGGCTCCGTTTTTGAGCACGGTTTCCAGAACCTTCTTCATGGCATAGACTCCGCCATGACAATCTATTTCTACGGTGTCCTCACCAGTATAAGTGTGAGGTCCTCTCATGATCATAACCAGAACTTCATCAACCACATCTTCTCCATCATAGATGAAACCGTAATGGATCGTGTGGCTCTGTACTTCCCTGATATTTTTCTTTCCGTTTTTGGAACGATAGATCCGGGAAATCACATCCATTGCTTCATCTCCGCTGATACGGACGATCCCGATTCCGGACGCACTCATAGCAGTTGAGATCGCAGCGATCGTTTTTTCCATAATTCCTCCTTATAAAAAAAATGTTATCCCAGAAGAAAGCACACGCCAATCACGTGTTATTCACGCTTTCACCTAGAATAACATTTTATATTTCAGTTGTGAACTGTTTTCACTGCTGATTTAATGTTACTGTTCACTTCGTTCACAGTAACTTGGTCAAA
>NZ_FR886653.1:0-561 GCF_000436615.1 Blautia sp. CAG:237 | reverse complement strand
AAGACCGGCATGGCATGATTCTCATATACAAGTTTCGGCCAGCCTCCTGTTTGACCTGATTTTTCCCACAAGCTCAGTCGGGTTTTGTAAGAGGATACAGTTCCCAGCGCATGCTGGATGGCTGCCCTTCTCAGGTAAGAAGGCATCTTTGGAAAATGGAGATCAAAGCTAAAACGAGCCTGATTCTTTTTTGTTGTATGTATCAGGTGCTCCGCTTCATTAAAACGTTTCTTCGTTTCCGGTATCCTTTCCAGCTCTTCCCATACCTGCTCATAAATCTCTGTCAGATAGCCAACGGCAGACCGGTAGATATCCAGCGTCTGACGGATCGGGATATTCTGTTTTCTCAATTCTACGCCATAGCTGGATGTAATCTTCACAGTTGCTTCCTGCCTTTCTGACTTGTACTGGATATAAATAAGTCCTATTTATTCTTTCTTATTCTATTATAACTCTTTTTCGGTCCAATAAAACTCTCTTTTATATTTTTTGTAAAAAATTTGCGCGCCTAACTCATCACTAGTATAATATCTTTTTAATAACTCGACTATATTTAAAACC
>NZ_FR886652.1:0-6766 GCF_000436615.1 Blautia sp. CAG:237 | reverse complement strand
TATAAATATTTTACGGACTTCATCACACAAAAGCGATATGCTATAATCTTCTTATAATGTAACGAGAGAGGGGAAATATAATGCTGGACAGATTTAATAAATTTATAGAGAAATGGATGGCTTTTGTTACGCCGTTATGTTTGCTGGTAGGAGTGTGTTTTCCGGATATTGCGAAACATGGCCTTCCATATGTGACATATGTATTTGCATTTATGACATTCACAGGAGCATTGAAGTCCAGGTTCCGGGATGTGGCAAATGTGATCCGTAATCCCGGAAGTTTGATCACGATCATGCTTATGCTTCATATAGCGATCCCGGCAGCGGCCTACGGGATGGGACATCTGCTGTTTCCGAATAATATGAACCTGATCACGGGAATGGTACTGGAGTTTTCGATTCCGACAGCAGTCGCCAGTATGATGTGGGTATCGATCTTTGATGGAAACAGTTCCCTGTCACTTTCACTGGTCGTGATCGACACGGTTCTTGCACCGTTTATCATTCCCTTTACCCTGCATTTTCTGATCGGTTCCAATGTATCAATTGATGTTGGGGGCATGATGAAAGAACTGCTCTATATGGTGGCTTTGCCGGCAGTCGCAGCAATGTGTCTGAACCAACTGAGCCACGGAAAAGTCATGGAAACCTGGCCAAAGAAACTGGCACCTTTTTCCAAGATGGCACTGATGTTTGTCGTGACTTCAAATTCATCTAAAGTAGCACCATATATCCGCCAGATGAATTTACAGCGCGTTGCGGTAGCGGTAGCGATCCTTGTACTGGCGGCAGGCGGTTACTTCCTTGGCTGGCTCATCGCCAAACTGACACATCAGGATCAGAAGACGACCATTTCCATGGTATACGGAACCGGCATGCGAAACATCAGTACAGGAGCTGTCCTTGCGGTAGCTTACTTCCCAAGTGAAGTCGTATATCCAGTCATGATCGGAACCCTTTTTCAGCAGATTCTCGCGGCGATTTCAGGAAAAATGCTGACAAAAAACAAATAAAGTGTCTCAGAACCCAACAAAATAAATACGGATAACGTTTTCACAAAATAAACCTCAATAAGCAAAAATACACGAAAAACTGCAAGATTTCAGTTCAAAAACAACTGGATCTTGCAGTTTTTTACGTAGAAAAAGACATCGTTTTCTGATCTTATGATTTCTTTCTCGCAGAAAATATGGTTTTATAGTGTCACAGCAAAACACAACACGAAACCATACAGGAAAGAGAGGAAGAGTATTATGAAAAAAAGACTTTTAGCATTAGGAATCGCGGCAGTTCTTGGAGCAAACATCGCAGGCACATCAGCAGTGTGGGCGGCAGATAAGGTGGAGATCACAAACGTATCCTACGATCCGACCAGAGAATTATATGAGCAGTACAATAAGGTATTTGCAGAGCACTGGAAAGAACAGACAGGACAGGAGGTGGAAGTGACACAGTCTCACGGCGGCTCAGGCAAACAGGCACTGGAAGTTGCAAATGGTCTGGAGGCAGACGTTGTGACACTGGCACTGGAATACGATGTCAATGCAGTCGAAAATGCCGGTCTGATCGACGAAGGATGGATCGATGAATTTCCAAATGACAGTTCTCCGTACACATCCACAATCGTATTCCTGGTCAGAAAAGGAAATCCGAAAGGGATCAAGGACTGGGATGATCTGATCAAAGAAGATGTCGGAGTTATCACACCAAATCCAAAAACTTCCGGAGGAGCGAGATGGAATTACCTTGCAGCCTGGGCTTATGCGGACAAACAATTTAACGGGGATGAGGATAAGATCAAAGACTTCATCAAAAAACTCTACGCAAACGTACTTGTACTGGATTCCGGGGCAAGAGGAGCAACAACCTCCTTCGTAGAAAACGGACAGGGTGATGTCCTGATCGCCTGGGAAAACGAAGCTTGTCTTTCTGTACAGGATTATCCGGATGATTACGAGATCGTAACACCGAGCATCAGCATCCTGGCACAGCCGTCTGTAGCGATCGTTGATGAGGTGGTAGATAAGAAAGGAACCAGAGATGTAGCGACAGAATATCTGAATTATCTCTATTCCGATGAAGCCCAGAGAATCGCCGGAGATAACTATTATCGTCCATTCAATGAAGATATCCTGAAAGAATATGCAGATGTCTTTGATCTGAATGTAAATCTTGTGACGATCGATGACTTTGGCGGCTGGGATAAAGCACAGGAAACACACTTCGCAGACGGCGGCGTATTTGACCAGATCTATGAAGAATAAATAAAAATATTTCAGAGCAAATAAAAATTTCCCCCGGCAGGACAGCAGGACCGCTGCACCGGGGGAGATTTTTTGCCGAAAATAATTTATTTATCCACGATAAACGATCTTTCCATTGCAGATCGTGTAATGGATCTTTCCATAAAGTTCTGCGCCTTTGAATGGGCTGTTGGAGGCTTTGGAGGCAAAGTCTGTAACGGTCCATTTTTCATCAGGATCAAAGATCACGAAATCAGCAGGAGCGCCTGCCTGGATACTGCCGCCCGGAAGTTTGTAGAGAGAAGCCGGATTGCAGGTCATTTTTTCCAGAAGCTCTGTCAGAGTGAGGTATCCTGGCTTTACAAGGGAAGTGATGCCGAGACCAAGAGAAGTTTCAAGGCCTGTGATACCGCTTGGGGCTTCTGTGAGAGGCCTGGATTTTTCTTCAGTACTGTGTGGAGCGTGGTCGGTGGCGATCAGGTCGATCGTGCCGTCTTTGAGACCCTGAATGATCTCCTGGCGGTCTTTTTCGGTGCGGAGAGGCGGATTCATCTTGGCAAGTGTACCGTGCTCAAGAAGTGCTTCCTCTGTAAGTGTGAAGTGATGCGGGGTTGCCTCTGCGTGGATGTCAGCACCGAGTTTTTTCGCTGTGCGGACAAGCTCTACGGAGTTTCCGGAACTGATATGCTGGATTACGACAGCGGCACCGCTTCGAAGGGCAAGCATACAGTCACGGGCAACCATCACTTCCTCGGCGATCGCAGGTGAACCGACGACACCAAGCCTGGCGGATGTTTCTCCGGCGTTGATTCCGTTATTGGTGATGAATGCTTTGTCTTCTTCGTGGAGACTGATCGGCATATGAAGTTCAGCAGCTTTACACATTGCTTCATAGCAGAAAGTGGCATCGAGAAGCGGGATCCCATCATCGGTAAATCCGCAGGCACCGGCATCTGCCAGGGCATCGAAATTTGTCATTTTTTCGCCGCTTAAGCCGTAGGAGACGGAGGCAGTCTGATAGATATGTATGTTTTCGTCCTGGGCACGTGTAAGGATGTCTTTGAGCGTGCCTACGGAGTCAACAGTAGGTTTGGTGTTTGCCATGCAGATGACGGAGGTAAAACCGCCTTTTGCCGCGGCAAGGGAACCGCTATGGATATCTTCTTTGTAAGTAAGTCCCGGGTCACGGAAATGTACATGTGTATCAACAAGTCCCGGTGCGACAGTCAGACCGGAAAGATCAAGAACTTCTTCATTATCTTTGGCAGAAAGATCTTTTCCGAGTTCGACGATCGTTCCGTTCTCAACGCGGATGTCCACAGGTTCGTTGGTTTTTGTAGCAGGATCAATAAGATGACCATTTTTCAAAAGCATAATTTTGCCCTCCTGACGGAAAATATTAAAATCAGTATAGAAGAAACCGGAGAGCTTTGTCAAGTCGACAGAACCCTCCGGTTTCGAAATAATTATTAGAAATACTACTTAATTAAAGATCTACAGTATCAATATGCTGTTCTTTGATATTGTGTTTCTTTGCATATCCTGTAAGGATCAGGGTCAGGGCTCCGTCGCCTGTTACGTTGCAGGCTGTACCAAAGCTGTCCTGAAGAGCAAAGATAGTAAGCATCAGAGCTGTTCCTGTTTCGTTGAAACCAAGGACACCGGTGATGATACCGAGTGATGCCATAACAGTACCGCCAGGAACACCAGGAGCGCCCAGAGCGAAGATTCCAAGAAGCAGGCAGAACAGGACCATGGATCCCGGAGACGGGATGGAACCGTAGAGCATCTTGGAGATCGTCATACAGAAGAAAACTTCTGTCAGAACGGAACCGCACAGATGGATGTTGGCAAAAAGCGGAACACCGAACTGCACCATATCTTTACGAAGCGGCTTTGCCTTGCCTGCACACTGTAATGCAACGGCGAGAGTGGCAGCAGAGGACATGGTTCCGACTGCAGTAAGGTATGCAGGACCGTAGTGGCGTACAACTTCCCATGGATTTTCGTGAGAGTATGCACCTGCGAGGACATACAGAAGTGTCATCCAGATAAAGTGGCCGATCAGCACGATCACGATGACTTTGAGGAATACAGGAAGCTGTTTGGTGATAGAACCTTCATATGCCAGTCCGCAGAAAGTCAGTCCGATGAAGAATGGAAGAATCGGAATGATGATCTTTGATACGATGGAAAGGACGATCTTCTGGAATTCATCAAGGAGTCCTGTGATGAGTTTTGCTTTGTTCCAGGTAGCGGCAAGACCAACCATGATGGAGAATACAAGTGCACTCATAACGGACATGATCTGCGGGATAGAAAGTTCAAATACGACTTCCGGAAGCTCTTTCAGTCCTTCTACGTTTGTCACGATAGAAAGATGCGGGATCAGCGTATAGCCGGCTGCAACAGAAAACAGGGCTGCGCCGATGGAAGAAACGTAAGCGATCACCAGAGCAACACCAAGCATGCGGGAAGCACTGTTTCCGAGTTTGGTGATGGAAGGTGCGATAAAGCCGATGATGATCAGCGGTACACAGAAGTTGATAAGCTGCCCAAGGACATATTTCAGAGTAACGACAATATTCAGGATTGCCATAGTGACAGAAGAAGAATCTGTACTGCTAAGGATAAGTCCTGCGATAATGCCGAGTACAACGCCTACCAGAAGTTTAAAAGGCAGGCTGGTAAAAAAACTGTTTTTTTTCATGGATTTGATCCCCCCTGTAAAAGTTTGAATAAATTTCAGCAGTCCTGATCGATATTTGCCTGGTCAATCATGACATTGAGAATTTCCGTATCGGTAGCGCGCATTCCCACACGTCCGATATAGCCCATGCTCTTGATCGTTTCCTCAATATCATCCTTGATGATACCCTCGCCTGGCAGAAAGCTCTTGTTCTGGATGCTGAGCTGGAATGCCATCAGAGCCGCATCGACGGAAGATGCGATCTTGGCAGCGCAGGATGGTTTGGCACCGTCACAGACGATACCGCCTACATTTCCAAGCGTGTTGATGATCGTCAGAGAAACCTGCTGATAAGTTCCGCCGTACATATAGGTGATCCCTGCACCGGCACCGCAGGCAGCACTGACTGCACCGCAGTAAGCGGAAAGACTTCCTATATAATATTTCTGGTGGATGGCGATCAGGTTGCTGACAACGAGAGAACGGCAGAGTTTCTCGTGCGAAACTTCCCATTCGTCGGCAAAGACGATGACAGGAAGTGAAACCGTCATTCCCTGGTTTCCACTTCCGGAGTTGATGACAACCGGCATGGAACAGCCGCCCATACGTGCATCGCTTCCGGCAGCAGCTCTGGCACAGGCTCTCGTGGTGACACCTTTGCCCCATACATGCATCAGTGTCTTGCCGATCTGTGCACCATAGTTGTTGTCAAGCCCCTCCTGTGCGATCGCAGAATTCATTTTGATCTGACGGTCGATGGTCGGCTGGATATCCTCCATTCTGACCTGGTCGGCAAAATCCAGGATATCCTTCACTGTAAGAAGAGATTTGTCAACGGTTGCTGTGACAGCAGACTGATAAGGATTGTCAAGGATCACCTCGCCGTCCTTCTCAATCCTTGTGATGTTGGTGTGCTGATGCTCGATCGTGACAGATGCGGTGTGCTCACCACTGGTAACGATGGCTGTGATAAAAAGATTATCAACACCTTCGACCAGGGTACAGGAACAGACTTTCTGTGCGATGAGCTTGCGGGTCCTGGCAATATCCTCAGGGGTGACTTCACTGAGTACCTCAAGGGCACGGTCAGCATTACCGCCGACGATACCAAGAACTGCCGCTACATCGATTCCTTTGAGTCCGCCGGAATTGGGAACAGTGACACCCTTGACATTCTTGATGATGTTGCCACTCAGGTGCATTTCCACATGCTCCGGGAACTCTCCGAGGAGCTGCCGGGCTTTCGCCGCTGCATAGGCAATGGCGATCGGTTCTGTACATCCAAGGGCAGGAACAAGCTCCTGTTTCAGGATGTTCAGATAGTTTGCATATAATGCAGAGTCCATAGTTTTTCTCCTTTCCATTGATCACGCGAATGCGTTTGTGCAGATAGTATAGTCTATTTCGACAAATAATACAATGCTTTATGCAAAATAACGACAAAAATAAAACCGAGTTAGTTGGTATTTATTGGAAATAAAAAAAAATTTCAAAAAAAGTTTGTGTTTCGACAAAAAATACTTTACAAGCACAAATTCCTATGTTAGAATACTTAGCTGTGTGATATATTTTCATATCCTTGCTCTCTGTAACAGGCAGAGGGCCTTAAAGACCATAAGGAGGTAAGAAAGCATGAACAAGTACGAATTAGCATTAGTTGTGAGCGCTAAAGTTGAAGACGAAGTTCGCGATGCAGTAGTAGAGAAAGCAAAAGCTTACATCGCTCGTTACAACGGAAACGTCACAGAAGTAGAAGAATGGGGTAAGAAGAAATTAGCTTACGAAATTCAGAAAATGCATGAAGGCTTCTACTATTTCATTCAGTTTGAAGCAG
>NZ_FR886651.1:0-10827 GCF_000436615.1 Blautia sp. CAG:237 | reverse complement strand
TGTCAAAAAGTCGAGTTAATTAAAGGATGAAATACTAGGCATTTCAGTGTTGTTGTTACTTTTCCATGTGGTTTATTATATTTAATACAGTTCCCATAGATATTCAGGAATATCTGCCGGATATGCAGCGGGCTTCCGTAAACATAAGAAACAGGAAGTTCCTGTTTCCCGATCTCAAATGCGATCCCGGCTTCCGCGGTACGGCCGCTGATAATCGTTCCAACTTCTCTGGATATCTCACCAAGATCTATCGGCTCATGTGAAATTTCAATATTTTCATCTTCCAGTTTGCTCATCTGCAGGACATCATTGATCAGCGAAAGCAGATGGTCCGCGGACACCAGCATCTTATCCTGATTTGTTTTGACAAGCTCCCTGTCGTCCATATGCGTCTCATTTATTTTGATCAGCCCGATGATTCCATTCAAAGGAGTTCTGATATCGTGACTCATCCTTGACAGGAAACTGCTCTTGGCTGCATTTGCTTTTTGTGCCTGAAAAACAGCTTCTCTGAGTTCAAGGTTTTTGCTTTCAAGGTTCTTTGTATATTCCTTCTGCAGCCTCATCTGCTCTTTCTGATGCCCCTGCAGCATACGCCATCTCAGCGCATGCATAAATCCCACGATCACCAGATAGATGAACACTGTATACAGCATATTCCTCGGTGTCTTTGCAAAGATCTTATCCGCCGACATATATGCGTAGACATAATAATCGCGTCCTTTTTCCATCAGACCATAGTCTGGTATCGTCTGATAGTCTGTACGCACAAGCTGCTTTTCCACGGCACTTTCATTGATGCACTTGAGTTCCTGTATATCCTCTGTCTTCGCACCAATCAATCCCTTGTCATTCGATGCAACGATCTGATTATTTTCGCTTATAACAATCGTTCCATTGTGTTCCAGACTGTAGCCGGTAAGAAGCGAATTGATCGAATGGTTAAAAATACTCGTATATCTCTCAGGCGTATGATAATATACCAGAACGATACCAGGCTTATCCTGTCTGCCGTTCGCTGCTATATCAATATAGGAACCATCTTCGCATTCCATTCTCACAGAATATGTTTTTTCATGAAAATCCACTACATCCAGCAGAACATCCTGATCAGTCTGGCTCAGGATTTCCTCTGCCTGTACTTCATCCGAGCAGTATTTTTCCTGAACCTGTCCATTCTCATCCAGAATCAGGACTCCTGTGAGGTAACTTATCGTACAATAATTTTCCAGCAGTTCTTCTGTTATATCTGATGTTTTTTCTTCCTGCTGGATCTGCTGGCTCAGCACTTCCACACTTTGGATCATTCGCATCAGACTCTTGGATTCTGATGCGATATCGAGTTTCATATTATTGTTGTACTGTTCTTTTATGTAGGTAACCATATCAGAAAGCCGGGTTTCTGCCGATGACAGATCTGCCTTGACAGTAATCACCAAAACAACAAAAAACAATAAAAGCCCCACCAGGATTTCTGCAAGAATAAAGTTGTTCCTGTCCAAATTATGTTGTTTATTCTTCATCCGCATCCTCCAGATATCTGTCTGCACCTTGCAGATACTCGCTGACAATGTCCTCTATTGTTCCATCTTTACGCATTTCTTTGATCGCCTGGGATAATTGTTCATCGATTCCACGGTCATCATCCAGATCAAAAGCCACTCCAAGATTTACATTAAGCAGCGGCTCTTCCAGAATCCTGTATTCCATATCAAAATCTTCGGAAAACTGTACTATAGACGTATCATGTGCTGCAATTGCATCAACATATCCTTTACTCAAAAATGTAAACAGAACATCTCTGTTCTTTACGGATATTATTTTTCTTAATTCTGGAAGTCCCGCTTCATGACTGCGAAACAGATCTTCTGGTTTCGTAGTTGACTGGACAGCAACCGTTTTGCCCTCCAGATCATTCAGCGTATAAATATCACTGTCGATATTGACTGCAACAACCTGCTTGCTTTTCATGTACGGACCGGCCCATTTGTACTCTGTTTCTCTCCCGTCCATAGTAAAACTGCTCCAGACGCAGTCAATAGAGCCGTCCTTCAATAGTTTCTTCTTGTCTTCCCAGTTGATAAATGTAAAATCTGCCTGATATCCTATCCGGTCAAAAGCTTCCCTTGCAAGTTCTACATCTATTCCGGTCATATTTCCATCCACATCCATGTAACTGAACGGTGTGTAGTCATCACATCCAACCATGATATGTGGACGATCATCTTCGGCTCCTGTCTGCTCTGAAGCAGTTTTGGTCTGACATCCGCTCATTATAACTGCCGCGGCAGCTATAATGCCTCCAACCAAAAATATTTTTCTTTTATTTTTTTGCATATTTCAGTAAAATCCTCTTGTACACTGTTGCTGGATACTAATCATATAATATTATAATATATTTTAGCATTTACTTCTACAAAAAAATCTCTGCCAGGCTGTCATACCCGTCAGAGATTTTTTATTACGCTGATTTTTGTTCCTTACGATTCAGATAAATAAAGAATCCTACATTCAAAATGATTCCTGTTACTGTTGCGACCGGTGCTGCCAGTCCGATCTTTGTCAGGCTTGCATTTGGCTGGATACTCATAAAATATGCCAGCGGCAGACGCACCAGAAGTGTCTGAATCAGACCCTGGGCCATAACCCAGACTGTTTTGTTGTTTCCATTGAAATAACCGACCATACTGAACATGATCGCTGTCACGATCGTTTCCGGTGCAAATCCTTTCAGATAATCATATCCATTCCGGATAACAGCTGCATCGATTGAGAAAAATCCTGCCAGCATATCTCCCTTAAACATAACAAGAAGGAACACCAGGCAGCCGACAGCCAGTCCTACGCCGATTCCTGTAAACATGGACTGTTTTGCACGTTTTGTCTTGCCCGCCCCTACATTCTGGGAAACGAAAGACGCCATGGACTGCATCAGCGCACTTGGTACCAGCATCGCAAAGTTTACGATCTTGCAGGCAACGCCGTAACCGGAAGAAGCCTCCAGTCCGAGTCGATTGACAAACGCACAGAGTGCCAGAAAAGAAACCTGGGTCAGAAATTCCTGAAGCGCCAATGGAAGACCGATCTTGAGGAATTTTTTGCACTGTGGATTCAGGCAGAAATCTTTCTTTGTGATCTTAAATGGAAGATCTTTTTTTATCAGAAGGATGACCGCAAACACAACGCTGAGTGCCTGTGCAGTCACCGTTGCAATTGCCGCACCTGCTGCATCCATGTGAAGTCCTGCGACCAATACCAGGTCACCGATCACGTTAACGATACATGCTACCAGAACAAACAGAAGTGGTGAATTACTGTCTCCCAGTCCACGGAAGATTGCGGACAAAAGGTTATAAGCTACAATAAAAAAGATACCACTTCCACAGATCCGTACATAACTGGATGTCAGGTCAACGGCTTCCACTGGTGCCTGCATCAGCACGGAAATCGGACGTGCAAAACATACCATTACAACAAAAAGTCCAATGGAGATCATGGTAAACACAATTGCAGCTCCACCAATGACTGCACCGATTCGTTCTGGTCTCTTTTCGCCTAAGTACCGGGCGATCAGAACTGTAATACCCATTGCAAACTGGATTACTACGAAAGTAACCAGATTGAGCACCTGGCTTCCTGTTGAAACTGCAGAAAGTCCGGATGTTGAACCAAATCTTCCTACTACCAGAAGGTCAACAGCACCATACGCCGCCTGCAGGATCAATGCGCCAAGAACGGGCATCATAAAGGCGACCAGTTTTTTCAAAATACTTCCCTGCGTAAAATCTGCTTTATCATTTGTCATAATGAGTCCTCCTCTCGCACATGATCTGGTAAAATTTCTCGATGGTACGGATCATACAGTCTGCATCTTCTTCTGAAATATCGCTCAGATCCGCAGACAGCTCGCCGAAGTAATGTTCATCATACTTATGAAAAAGCTTCCATCCTTCTTCTGTGACGGATATGTAAGTGACACGTCCATCATCCGGGGATGCGATCTTGCTGAGATAGCCTTTTTTCTCCATCTCCTTAACCGTTCTGGTCACTCCCGGGCGCGGAATGTTCAGCTCATCACTGATATCAGATACTTTTACATGAACATCCCGTTTCTCCAGCGACTGGATCACATCCAGATACTGAATATAAGACGGCATCACACCCTGAGGCAGCGGCGGTAGCATCTCCCTGATCCGCTTCGCCTGATAACATGCATCAAGCATCTCCTTGATCTTCTTATTGGTCATGTTGCATTCTCCCTATATAGTTATCTTTGTTAATTACCTTTGATAATTATATAGGGATTTGAGGATTTGTCAAGAACTATTGGGCAAAAATTTTTCAGAACTATAGCAAAAAAATATCGCTTTACCATCACTTAGACAGCAAAACGATATTTCCTTACTTACATCTTTTGATTCGGTTTGTTTCCATTTTTAGCTCTGTTGATATGATACGGTGTTTCTACATTACTTCTGTCCCTGAATTTCTAACAGCTTCCTGAGACGCTTAACTTCCTCTTCGAGTGCATCTGCGCGCTTTTTTTCTCTTGCAGTATTTCTTCTTTCAGCCTGTATGTCCATTTCATCCATATTCTCAAACAGATATCCCATACCACGACCTCCAATCTCGCCTATGATATTACTGGTTTCCTCGTTTGGTACCTTTAATTTCATTAGTAATGACCACAATATTTTCTTGTATATCTCTTTTATTTCATCTGGTGCATTTCCGTAAATGGATTCCACCATTTCTTCAGAAACCTTTCTGAATTCTGAAAGGTCTTCCGCAGACTGTATCTTGTTAATCTTGTTCTGAGTCGCTTTATACTCCTGCCAGATCACACACATATAGCGAAATTTTTAAAAGCTACCGGCACTACATTCGGTTCCCCATTCGCGCATGTTGCCAGATCCCACATACCATTTTTTAATACCTTGATCACAGATTCATTTAACATTGCATATACCTCCAGATTTCTTTCTATGATAATTTACCTGATGTATTCATGTTAACGAATCTGCTTTTGATTTGGAAGATATTAGCAAATTTATAAGTTGCTATTAAATTTCATAGCATTTAACTCATATTCCACTTTTCGATAATGCAGCTATGCTGTTTTGTTTTCTTATCATAATCAATTCCTGCCAGAAGCAGATTTCCATGATAATCTTTTAGTGCCTCTATATATTGCTTGTCCTTAATCTGCTGAATTGCACCTTCTGCACTTTTGTTCCATTTCAATTCGATTACAACAGCTGGTTTATCCATATGGATCTCTCTGGGTATGAAACAGATATCTGCAAATCCTTTACCACCCGGCAATTCTCTGATTACTGTATAATATTCTCTTGCAAAATAGAATGCCAGGTTAATTGTACAGCTCAATGAATTTTCATCATTATAGGTTAATATCGAAACCTCTTTATGTGCCTGTTCGATTCCCTTTGCTACTTTTTCGGAATCCATTTGCCACAGTGCTTCCAGTAATTCTCTGGATGTCTGTACGGAACGAATCACTTCCGTCCAGTCCATCGTGCTGATTGCATTCACATATTCCTGGGATACTTCCCTGTTCGGGATTTCTACAGTTTCCTTTTCATTATCATAAGTCAGATATCCCAGGTGAACCAGTAATGTCAGCACATCATCTTTTGTCGCAAAAGTTGTCATATCGTTACTGAATGTTCCTGTATTGATTCTTATATTACTTCCCGCCAGCATCTGAACAATTGCATCTTTTAACCCATCCATATTCATTTGAATGTATACTTTCAGAGCTTCGTAAGTCTCTGTCTGATTCCAGTATGTTCCGAACTTTCTCTTCTGCATTGCTTCTACTACAGATTTGGGGCTATACATGGAATAAACTTTTCTAGTCCCACCTTCATGCGAAATCAGATGATAGCCATTATACCATGCTCTCGCCTCTTCAAAGTTCATTTCGTATTTTTCACATAATTTCTGAACTTCTGTCTCTGTAAATCCAAAATATTCTGCAAGATTTCCCGGATCTGTCATTGAATACTCTGTAAACATATTAAGAGCTGAATGTGAGCCATATTTTTTTATTGGAAGAATCCCTGTCATATAGGCCAACGCAACATACTCTTTGTCTTTAAGCCAGAATCTAAGAAAATCAAGATATTTTTTCTGTGCCTCCTGGTCCTGCTGATATTCACGAAACAGGCAGTCCCACTCATCAATCAAAATCACAAATGGATGCTTCGTGTAACTATAGACATCCTTCATAACCTGAACCAGATTTTTTTCATCACGAAATCGAACTTGCCCATATTGCTCTTTCAGATCAAAAATCAGATATTCATTCAGCATTTTCAGCATATGCTCAATATCATTTGTTGCACTGAGAAATTCCTGCATATTGATTTTCAGAACATCATATTGATTCAAATGTTTTTCATAATCTTTGGTACTTTTGATCTTCAGACTCTGAAACAATTCTTTTGTATTAACACTTCTGTCATAATAAGCAGCCAGCATATCCACACCCATAGATTTTCCAAATCTTCTTGGTCTGCTTACACACATATATCTCTGAAGTGTCCGCACACAGTGGTTTGTTTTTTCTATCAAGCCGCTCTTATCAACAAAAATCTGTGATCTCAATGCCATCTCAAAAAGACCGCTTCCAGGGTTCAAATAACTACCCATTCTTTCACTCCTCCCTCTCTCCCGGTACAGCTTCTTTTCCGAACATTGCCAGTGCCTGGTTTACTTTGTCCAGACGCACAGTCTCTTTTCCCTGCTCCAGTTCTCTCACAAATCTGAGTCCCAGACCGGAACGCATCGCAAACTCTTCCTGTGTCAAACCTGCCTTTTTTCTTTCTTCTTTTATATACTTTCCAATTCTGTTCATATTAATCATGATAATCCCGAGCGGGTATAAATTCAAGCTTTAATAGCAAAAATAATCCCGAACAGGTATAATTTTATGTATTTCTTATAAACTATCCCCGTTCGGGTATAATACAATGTTATTTACTTTACACACTCCATGATTATTTCTTCACACTTATCATATCCAAGCTGCGAACTGTTCAGGCACAGTGTATAATTACTGGCTTTTCCCCATCTCTGGTCTGTATAAAAGTTGTAATTTGTCATACGTCTTTTGTCTGTATCTGTCATCATCTTTACAGCATCCTGCTCACTGACATTATACAGCTGGCAGATCCTTTTCATTTTTTCCGGCATATTTCCATGTATAAAAACATTCAGCACATCATCCCGGTCTTTTAAAATGAAATCTGCATTTCTTCCAATGATCACACATGGCTCTTTCTCTGCCAGTTCCAAAATAACTTTTCTCTGTACCTCATATACCATATCTTCTACAGATTTTCCGGTAATATCACGTCCGGCAAGTGCATATGCCAAAATCCCCTTTTTCGGGGACAGCTCTGCACTTTCCTGAATATAATCTGGTGACAGACCGGACTCTTCTGCAATCTGATTGATGATATCTTTATCATAATAGGCAATCCCTAATTTCTTTGCTACCTCCTCACCAATAAAACGTCCACCGCTCCCGAATTCTCTGCTGATCGTAATGATTCTTTTTGCCATCTCTCTTCCTCCTTACTTGAGAACGTTTACTTTATTTTTTCTGATCCTCTTTAAAAATACATATCCTACCAGGCATGAAATTGCTTCTGTGATCGGAAATGCCCACCAGATCAGTGCAACGCCCATCTGACCGTTTCTGACAAATATAGAAAAAATTCCTGCCAGCGGTAAGATAATCACAAACTGTCTCAAAAGAGAAATGATCAGTGATTCTATACCACCATCCAGAGCCTGGTAGATTCCCTGATAAGCAACATTGATTCCTGCAAACAAAAAGCTGATGGAAATCACTCTCATTGCACTGATAAAATACGCTCTCGACTGTCCTGCGTTAAACAGTGTGGCAAATGAAGCAGGGAAAATCTCTGTGACCGCAATGCCCAGAATCATTAATACGATCGTATAAATAAGCCCATATCTGATTCCATCCTGGATTCTTTTTTTGCTTCGCATTCCATAAGCGAACGCAATGATCGGGGTAATTGCATCTCGGAGTCCAAACGCAAGGAACAGAACAAACTGCTGTACCTTATAAAACAGACCATAGGCTGTCTGTGCTGACGGATTAAATTTCAGGATCAGGTTCATCACATATACCATAATGGACATCAGTGCCTGTGCAATGATCGCTGGAAGTCCGATCGCATAGATTTCTTTTATAATACCTGTATCCGGCTTCATGTATTTCATTCCATGCTCGAATTCTTTGTTCAGTTTCATATGGAAAATGAACAGTAAAACTGCGGATGCCACCTGACCGATCACGGTTGCATAAGCCGCACCTTTTACGCCCATTTCCGGAACCGGTCCAATACCATAGATCATGATCGGATCAAGAATGATATTTACAACAGCTCCGACCACCTGACCGATCGTCGAATAAAGAGAACGGCCTGTTGCCTGTAATAACTTTTCAAATAAAGAAAAGAAGATGATTCCAAAAGAAATCACGCAGCATATCCTCAGATAGCTGACTCCCATTCCAAGTACTTCTGCATCTACTGTCTGCGATGAAATGTATGCTTTCACTCCAAAGATACCAAACAGTAAACAGACTGCATAAATGATCACTCCCAGAAACAGACTGTTTCCTGCTACCTTTGCTGCTTTCTTACTGTTCCCCTGTCCCAGTGTCCTTGCAAGAAGCGCATTGGTTCCTACGCCAGTTCCAATCCCCACTGCAACCATAAGCATCTGAACCGGAAATACCAGTGTCAGTGCATTCAATGCCGCTTCACTGCCCACTCTCATATTTCCTACAAACGCACTGTCTACAATATTATAGACTGCCTGCAATGCCATAGATAAGATCATCGGGATCCCCATCTGGATCATTAGCTTATTCACTGGCATATCTTTCATCTTGTTACTTTCTGCCATTTTGTTTCAACTCCTCCTTTTTCTGCACAAAAAAATGTAGCTCTGTCATATAAGCTGGACTTACGCTGACAGGCTACACACTTTTTCATGGCAAATATAAAATTGTAAAATAAAAAACGAGTGGCAGGTAAACTGGATTTACGCTTACTTGCTACTCGTTTGTGATTATTATATTTCCTGTTTTTCCAAAAGTCAAACAGATTTTTTTCTGGATTTCTCTTACGCTTCCTGTCTGCTTTTGTTGATATACTCAATGATTGTTTCACAAACTTCCTCTTTCGGTTTTCCAAGAGCTACTCCAAGTTCCATGTATAACAGGTTTTCTGCTATCTGAAAATATCTTGCATCTGTTGTTGTACATTTTTTCCCTTGTGCAAGTCTTTTCTTTTTCCGCTGATAAATCATTTTTATAATAGAAATTAATGCTTCCGGATCGTTTGATTTTACTGTTGCTTTGTATTTTTGTTCCCGCATTTTTTCATTATCAATCCATGCTGTTGGAATTTCCGGGATCCGTTCAATCAACTTCCATGCTTCTTCTTTTGTCAGGCATAGCCTTAATACCGCATCTGAATTTGAAACAGGAACATAAAGTTTCCCTTTTTCATCTTCTATAGATTTCATCAGATAATATAATTTGTTCTCTTTTTTGCCAGTCAGATCCAGAGATACGATGTCTTCTATTTTACACACACCTGTAACTGACTTACTGACGAAATCTCCAATCTCATATTTCACAAAATTCTCTCCTTACTAGCCAAACAATTCCTACTCTGTAAATGTATAACGCACAAAAGATCCCTGATTATCACCTGTTACGATCACAATGTCTCCTTCTCCGTTACGCACAGATTCCAGGACAGGAAATCTTCCATTCTCTTTTACATATGCTTCCGGGCTGGCTGCCTCGGCCTCGATCAAAGTTTTTTTGCTGTATTTCTCTCCTCCACAGGGATTTATTTCTTCGATAAAAATTTCATATTCATGCATATAAGATTCCTCCTCTGGATTATTTTAAAAAAACAGACAACATACGTGTCATTTATCTTACACAAATACGCTGCCTGCTGTTATTTTTATTATAAAACTATTTTTATTTTATTTCAAAAGTGATTTTGAACAAAAAATATATGCCGTTTTTTAGTCATTATTACTATTGAATAATCCTTCCAGAGTTTCTTTCTCTTCCTGCAGTACTTTCAGTACATACCTGTCAAAATGTCTTGCGTCCTGTGTTGTAGAGCCGAATTCGTAAGTTTCCTGACCGTAATCTATAACATCAAAACCTGGTGTCGCTTTGCTGGCTCCTTTGGTTCTGTAGGAAGCAGCATCTGCCAGAGTAAAATTGACCTCTCCATCTTCATAAGATGCCCAGCTGCTGATATCGGTTCCTGTTGCTTCCGTGGCAGTTCCATTTTGTGTCTGGGTCTTCGCCTCCGCTTTTGTTACTTCTGCTACTCCTTCTACATATTTTCCATACATTTCGTCAATATAAAGTACCAGCGATTCTCCGAAAATCTCAGACGGAACGTGTCCACCATCCCACTGCCATTCGAGTTCTGCATCTGTTCCACTGTTAAGCCATGCAATCTGCATATTCATAGATGCAAACAGCGACATATCGCCTTCGGACGCACCCATTACTATTCTGGTCCATGTCGGACTTTCTGTATCTTCGGCTCCAATATAGTTGATTGGATTATATAAATCCACAATATTATTTCCATATTTGTCGCCGTCCTCAATGGATTCGATATCGCTTTCATAAGACTCCAGCATTTCTTCATAACTACTGTAATTTGGCAATATTCAAAGTACTCTCAATCGTACTCTGATCCGTTTTAGTCTCCTGCGCCG
>NZ_FR886650.1:0-12130 GCF_000436615.1 Blautia sp. CAG:237 | reverse complement strand
AATATCTATGATTACTTATGGGGCAAGTTAAGTTCTTGGCCACGCGGCTTTAGACTGGGGACGGGCGTGCCTGCGGCGTCGCCCTGAGTGTTGGGGAAATTATTGAGAAGAAAAACGGAGCCGTAGGGATCTTCGATCCTGCAGGCTCCGTTTTTTATTTATTCTTCTGTTTTATTTTTTTTTGCTTTCATTCTTTCGAAGACCATTTCGTAGCCGTCGTTTCCGTAGTTGAGGGAACGGTTTACTCGGCTGATGGTTGCGGTTGAGGCCCCGGTCTTTTCGGAGATGTCCAGATATGTGCGCTTGTCAGTTAACATTTTAGCTACCTCAAAACGCTGTGAAAGAGAAAGAAGTTCGTTGATCGTGCATACATCTTCGAAGAAGGTATAGCATTCTTCTTTATTCTTCAAACAAAGGATTGCCTCAAAAAGATGGTCAACCTCTTCCGTCCTGATTTTTTTACCCATTTTCCTGCTCCTTTAGCTTACATCCTGTTATATTTCACATATTAGTATTTTAACACTTTAACTTGTGATAAGCAAGGGATTTTGTGATTTTCATAACAAAACGGTGTGGATAGTTGAATTTCCTTTGAAAAGCAGGTATACTGGGAACAAATGTACGAATTTTTCAGATTGGAGTATTGTTATGGATTTATTTGAATATGCCAAATCTAAGACTCTGGACCGGGAGTCGCCTCTGGCTTCCAGGCTTCGTCCTACTACTCTGGATGAGGTTGTCGGGCAGGAGCATATTGTGGGGAAGGATAAATTGTTATATCGTGCGATCAAGGCGGATAAGCTGACTTCTGTTATTTTTTATGGGCCTCCGGGGACTGGTAAGACGACGCTTGCTAAGGTGATCGCGAATACGACCCGTGCCAATTTTACTCAGATCAATGCTACGGTTGCGGGCAAGAAGGATATGGAGCAGGTCGTAAAGGAAGCGCAGGAACAGCTTGGTATGTATGGTAAGAAGACCATTCTGTTCATCGACGAGATCCATCGTTTTAATAAAGGACAGCAGGATTATCTTCTTCCGTTTGTGGAGGATGGAACGATCATATTGATCGGTGCAACGACGGAGAATCCTTATTTTGAGGTCAACGGTGCTCTTCTCTCCCGTTCTATTATTTTTGAGCTCAGGGCTCTGAGTCAGGAGAATATCCGCACGCTGATCCTGCGTGCAGTCAATGACTGTGATAAGGGAATGGGGAATTATGGTGCTGTGATCGATGACGACGCGCTTGAATTTCTTTCTGATATGGCCGGCGGTGATGCGCGGAGTGCACTGAATGCCGTGGAGCTCGGGATCCTGACAACTCCAAAGAGTGATGACGGTTATATCCATCTGACGCTTGATGTCGCTTCTGAATGCATCCAGAAGCGTGTGGTCCAGTATGATAAGCAGGGGGATAATCATTATGATATCATTTCTGCTTTTATCAAAAGTATGCGTGGCTCCGATCCGGATGCGGCTGTCTATTATCTTGCCAAGATGCTTTACGCAGGGGAGGATATCAAGTTTATTGCGCGCAGGATCATGATCCTTGCCTCTGAGGACATCGGAAATGCAGATCCGCAAGCACTCTGTGTGGCTGTTGCTGCTGCCCAGGCAGTTGAGCGTGTCGGCATGCCAGAAGCACAGATCATTCTTTCACAGGCAGTCACCTATATGGCATGTGCACCAAAGAGCAATGCCGCTGTAAACGCGATCTTTTCTGCCATGGACTCTGTCAAAAAGACCAGGACTACGGTTCCTGTTCATCTGCAGGATGCACATTATGGCGGGCATGAGAAGCTTGGTAAAGGGATCGGATATAAATATGCGCATGATTATCCAAATCATTATGTGAATCAGCAGTATCTGCCATCGGAGATCGAGGGCGAGAAGTTCTATGAACCAGGGGATCTTGGATATGAGAAAACTCTCAACGAATATATGAAACATATAAAGGGTGAAGCTTAACGGCTCCACCCTCTTATTTTATGAGATCAACTCTCCCATCAACATTTCATATATATCCTGTGACTTCGCTGCCCAGCTCCGACAGATCTCCTGGGCGGCTTCTTTGTTCGGTGCAGCCATGCTCAGATCCATGATCGTAGAGGAATCCTTCTCTATGATCTGGCAGCGGACGGCATATCCGCCCTGCGGGGTCGTATAATAGTCAGCCGGGGTCAGGATCCGCTCCTGTACTTTGCAGCCACGACTTTCCAGATATTCCTTGACTTCATTCTTGATATCCTGTGAGATATCTTTTTCGAAGTAGGAAAGCGTCTTGCGTCCTTCTTCCGTCAGTTCATAGTAAGAACTGTTCGTGATCGTCCTTTTGTGGAGAAGTTCTGTCTCTGTCAGCTCTGACAGTACTTTCTGCAGCTGGAAATAATCGGTATATTCCCGGTCCAGGATAAACTCTGAAATCTGTGAATTTGTCAGTGCCTGTGTCGCGTGCTTCGCCATATATAATACGATCAGCTTATACGTTGTAAATGGATCTGCCATTTGAGTCACCTCTTTCTTATTCTGACAGGGTGTGAAACTGCTTATTACTGTTCACTCCGTTCACAGTAACTTGGTCAAAATTATACTGCTTCCCCTGCCAACTGTCACATACCTTCATCTGATGATGCAGAAGATTCAGGACTTCTCTCTTCCTGCCTGTCCATAGCGGAGCAAGTAAAAGTTCCTTCGGTCCGTCTCCTGTCATCCTGTGTATGACGATCTCCGGATCCAGATGCTCGATGCACCGGATCAGCAGATTCAGATATTCTTCTCTTTCGTATACGTGGAATTTGCCCTCCAGATATTCCTGTGCAAGATCGGTGCCCTTAAGCACATGGAGAAGCTGAAGTTTGATTCCCTGTATGTCTCTGTGGTTCAAATATTCCATGGTAGCGAGAATGTCCTCCTCGGATTCCCCCGGAAGCCCCAGGATCGTGTGAACGATCACTTCGATCCCACGTTCCCGAAGATTTCTCACCGCTGTCTCAAATACCGAAAGAGGATATCCTCTCCGGATATATGCGGCCGTCCGCTCGTGGATCGTCTGAAGCCCAAGTTCGATCCATACCGGCTTGATCTGGTTCAGTTCCGTAAGAAGATCCAGAACATCTTCTCCCAGACAGTCCGGTCTTGTCCCGATTGACAGTGCCACCACAGATGGATGATGAATCGCTTCTGTAAAAATCTTCCTGAGATATTCCACCGGGGCATAGGTATTGGTATATGCCTGAAAATAAGCAATATATTTATGGATCGGGCGTTTCGCGGACAAAACAGCGATCTGGCTGTCGATCTGCTCTGTAATCGTCAGTGCCGCATCTGCCGCAAAATCACCGCTTCCGCCCTCACTGCAGAAAATACAGCCTCGGCTTCCGAGTTTCCCGTCACGGTTCGGACAGGACATACCGCCGTTCAGCGTCACCTTGTATACCTTTTCGCCAAAGGTCTCTCTCAGCATATAGTCAAGTGAATGGTACGGTTTACCATTCCAGTTTCTCATTCTGCCTTTCCTCCGTCCTCTGCGCCTTCCGGAATATAATTCTCAAAGATCTTTACCAGGAAAAATGAGTTGCAGTATGCAACCACTGCCCCGCCGATCACTAGACAGATCAGGATGATCGTTGCCTGTACTTTAAATGTCGGTGCAAAAGATACCAGAAGTACCGGACATGCACAGATCACTGCCATCAGGACCGTATACGGAAGATGACGAACAGACATCAGCACCGCATTGATAAACGTATTTCTGGTAGAATTATAAAATTTCGCCAGAACTGGATAAATATACAGGAATACCATCACATACAGAACGCTGAATGCAAGGAAAATAATATTCATGATCTGTCCAAGCGGCTGTCCCATCTGCTTTACGATGCTCATATCCACATAAAGGATCACTGCCAGCACAAGCATGATCAGGTTGATCACCGTTGCCTGTTTGAAATTCTGTTTGAAAGATTTAAAAAAGCTCTTGATTATGTAGGACTCTTCGTTCTTTACCATCTTTATGGTCACATAAAACATCGCTGTGATCGATGCCCCCGCTGTCACGATCGGGATGCAGCAGATCAGACATAGGATATTCAAAATAAATAAATCTGCGACCTTTCCCATAAATGTAAAAAACTTATTATCCATACTGAAGAATCTGTCCATTTTTTACTCCTTTTTCTGCTGAATTGATAAACTCGTTATATATCAGTATAACGAAATTGAGCAGAAAAAGCAATGACAAACCTGTTACTGTGAACGGAGTGAACAGTAACACAAACCTTTCACGATATGGTCATGGTACGATCAGTTCATCTACTGTCACAAACTCATAACCTTTTTCTTTCAGCCGGTCGATAAGGAGAAGGGCTGCCTCCACGCTGGTCTGATATTCGTCGTGCATAAGGATGATCGAACCGTCCTCCGGTTCTTCTCCTGCTGCCTTGAGGATCGCATCCACATTCTGGCTTTTCCAGTCAAGTGTGTCAATATCCCAGAATACGGGCAGCATCTCGACGCAGAGCTCCATGTTTTTCTTCCAGGCTCCATAAGGAGGACGCATGTATTCCGGATACTTTCCTGTCGCCTCATAGATCTCATTGTTTGTTTTGAGTATCTCCTGCCGGGCTGTAGTCTCCGGGATCTTGTTGAGCTGTACGTGATTATACGTATGATTTCCCAGAAGATGTCCTTCCGCCTGCATCCTCTGCACCAGTTCCTGATTCTCCTTCACATTTTTGCCCAGAAGAAAAAAAGTTGCCCGGACATTTCTCTCTTTCAGTCCATCCAGAAGAAGCGGTGTATATTTCGGACTTGGACCGTCATCGAAGGTCAGTGCTACTTCAGGATGTGCCTGGCTCTGCTCCATAAGTTCCTGTTCCATCAGCCGGAGCATTCCCTCTCCTGCAACAAGCCTGGCTGCCTTATTTCCGATCGTCTGTACAGCCTCCGGTTCTTTTCCTGCAGACCAGACAGTTCCCATGAGCAATAGAAGTACAACAACTATCCCTGAAAAAAATTTTCTCATATCTACCCTGCCTGCCCTGTACTCCCTTCAATATATGCATGAAAGCATAAAAAAAGAACGGGGACGGTGTTTTAAAAACACCGCCCCCAACTGGCTTTTATTTCCCAAGCATGATCTTTAACTGTGCTTCGATCGCATCAACACATTTCTCAAATCCGAGTTTGCCGCTGTTCAGGCAAAGGTCGTAATTTGTCGCATCGTTCCAGACACCGCCTGCAAATTTATGGTAGTAGTCCTGTTTGCGCTTGTCATCCTTGAGAAGGAATTTCTCCACATTTTCTCTTGATCCGGAGATCTTCTCAGAAGCCTGCTCTACACGGAACTCCCATGGTGCATGGATGAATACACGCAAGGTATTCGGACGATCCTTGAATACATAGTTTACACAGCGTCCTACGATCACGTAGGATTCTTTTTCTGCAAGGTCGTTGACTACTTTAGCCTGGTAGTTAAAAAGATTCTCATCGGAGATGAAATCCTTGCTGCCTGGCTGGTGCAGGTCTCCCTTGTAGATGCTGTCCTTGCTGCCAAAAAGAGAAGTCTTGACTTTATCTCCCGCTTCTACTTTGCCGAAAAGTTTTACGTCAATTCCACTCTCATCAGATGCCATCTGAATGATCTGCTTGTCATAGAAAGAAATCCCCAGACGCTCTGCCAGCATTTTGCCGACGGTACGTCCGCCGCTTCCATACTGTCTTGCAATTGTGATTACAACCTGATCCATTATTGATTCCTCCTTATTCTCCCAGATATGCTTTCTGGACAGATTCATCATGAAGCAGATCATCTGCTTTGCCTTCCAGAGTAATGCTTCCTGTCTCAAGGACATACGCTCTGTCAGCGATAGAAAGGGCTTTCTTTGCGTTCTGCTCAACGAGGAGAACGGTTGTGCCGCTTTCACTTACTTCTTTGATAATATCAAAGATCTCATTTACAAAGATCGGGGAAAGCCCCATAGACGGCTCATCCATCAGGATGATGCTCGGTTTACTCATCAGAGCACGTCCCATTGCAAGCATCTGCTGCTCACCACCGGAAAGTGTACCGGCACGCTGTCCTGTACGTTCTTTCAGACGCGGGAATCTCTTGTAAACCATCTCGAGGCTCTGTGCGATCTCGTTTTTGTCTTTTCTTGTGTAAGCACCCATCAGAAGATTTTCGTATACAGACATGTCTGCAAATACACGTCTTCCTTCCGGTACATGTGCCATACCCATCTCGACGATCTTGTGTGCAGGTGTCTTTGTGAGGTCTTTGCCTCCAAACATGATACTTCCTGCTTTTGCCGGGATGATTCCGGTCAGTGTCTGCAGTGTGGTTGTCTTACCGGCACCGTTCGCACCGATCAGTGCGATAACTTCTCCCTGTTCTACATGAAAGGAAATTCCCTTCAATGCCTGGATAACACCATAATAAACCTGGAGATCTTTTACTTCCAACATTGACATTTGATTTTCCTCCTTATTCTCCCAGATATGCAGTGACTACTGCCGGATCTTTCAGAACCTTCAGAGTCTCGCCCTGTGCAAGCACCTGTCCGAAGTTCAGTACGGTTACTTCTTCACAGATACCGCCGACCAGTTTCATATCATGCTCGATCAGAAGAGTGGTCATATCAAAATGTTTCTGTACGAAACGGATGGTATCCATCAGTTCCTGTGTTTCATTCGGGTTCATACCTGCAGCCGGCTCATCCAGAAGAAGAAGCTTCGGATCGGTTGCCAGTGCTCTGGCGATCTCGAGTTTACGCTGTTTACCATATGGAAGGTTTCCTGCAAGGGTATCTGCTTCTTTGTCGAGGTCGAATACCTTGAGGATCTCCATTGCTTTTTCATTCATTTCTTTTTCTACTTTGTGATATTTCGGAAGTCTTAAGATTCCGGTCAGGGTAGAATAAGAATGATGATTGTGAAGTCCGACCTTGACGTTGTCAAGAACCGGCATATCCTTGAACAGACGGATGTTCTGGAATGTTCGCGCGATACCTGCTTTGTTGATCTCGATCGTGCTCTTACCTGTGATATCCTGTCCGTCCAGTTTGATGATACCCTCGGTCGGTTTGTATACACCTGTGAGAAGGTTGAAGATTGTTGTTTTGCCGGCACCGTTCGGTCCGATCAGTCCGTAGAGCTGACCTTTTTCGATTGATACATTGAATCCGTCAACTGCGCGAAGACCGCCGAACTGGATAGCCAGATGATTTACTTCCAACATTGCCATGGTTAAGCTGCCTCCTTTTTGTTCTTAGTGCCTTTGATCTTTTCCATTACGCGTGCTCTCCAGTTTCTTGCTGCCGGTGCCCAGTTAAAGAGCATCATAACGATCAGAACGATCGCATAGATGAGCATACGATAGTTTGCAAATCCGCGGAGAAGTTCCGGAAGTGCATAGAGGATGATCGCTGCGATCATGGAACCTCTCAGGTTTCCGATTCCACCAAGTACGACATATACCAGGATCAGGATAGACATGTTGTAGTCAAATCCGGATACCTTTAACATGGAAAGGTTGTGTGCATAGAGAACACCTGCAACACCTGCGAGGGCTGCGGAGATCGTGAATGCAAGAAGTTTGAACTTGGTAACATCGATACCTACGGATTCTGCTGCGATACGGTTATCTCTGGTTGCCATGATAGCACGTCCGCTTCTGGAGTTTACAAGGTTCTGTACGATGAACAGTGTAAGAAGGACCAGAAGGATTCCGATCGGGAAAAAGTAATGTTTGACATCTTTGTAAAGAGCACCTGTTCCGGAGATACCAAGCGCACCTTTGAGGATCTGTTTGCCGCCTGCTTCCAGTTTGAGACTTGCGGCACTTGTTGCTACGTGAAGTCCTTTTTCGTCAAAACCGATATACAGGATGTTGATCAGGTTCTTGATGATCTCACCGAATGCCAGGGTTACGATCGCAAGGTAGTCACCACGAAGTCGAAGTACCGGGATACCGATAATCACACCAAACACGGCTGCTACTGCTGCGCCGATCAGGATCGCCAGGATAAATCTCGGAACCTGCGGGATATCGCTTGCGATATGTGAAAATAATGCACTGGAATACGCGCCGACACACATGAATCCTGCATGACCAAGGCTCAGCTCACCGGAAAAACCTACTACCAGGTTCAGGGAGATCGCTGCGATCACATAAACACACAGCGGAACCAGAAGACCTGTAAGAAGTCTGGACAGATGTCCTGTACCGGAAAGGATCTGTACGATCACAAAAAGTGCGATCACGATCCCATAGTTGATCATATTGTTTTTTACTGTTTTGTTCATTGTTTTCTTCATTCTGACCACCCCTTATACTTTCTCCTGGATGTTCTTGCCGAACAGTCCGGTAGGTTTTACAAGAAGCACTACGATCAGGACGCCGAAACAGATAGCATCTGCAACCTGCGAAGAAATATATGCTTTACCAAAGATCTCGATCACGCCAAGGAGGATTCCTCCGACCATGGCTCCCGGAATGGATCCGATACCACCGAATACGGCTGCAACGAAAGCTTTGATACCAGGCATTGCTCCTGTATATGGAGTCAGTGTCGGGTAAGTCTGGCAGAGAAGAAGTCCTGCGATCGCTGCAAGTCCGGAACCGATCGCAAATGTCATGGAGATTGTCGCATTGACATTGACACCCATGAGCTGTGCGGCGTCGCGGTCCTCAGATACTGCCTGCATCGCACGTCCCGGTTTTGTCTTCTGAACAAAAAGCATCAGACCGACCATGATCACGATACAGGTAAGGATCGTTACAATAGTTATTCCTTTGATCACAAGCTGTCCGTCAAATAAAGACACGGACGGCACATCGATAACAGTTACGAAACTCTTGGCATCTGCTCCGAAGATCAAAAGTGCCAGGTTCTGAAGCAGATAGCTGACACCGATCGCGGTGATCAGTACTGCAAGGTTGGAAGACGCCTTACGAAGCGGGCTGTATGCGACTTTCTCGATCACCATACCAAGAACGGTACAGAAGATTACAGAAAGTACGATAGCCAGCACCGGAGACATGCCTCCTTTGGTAACAGCGGTAAGAATCACAAATGCACCGACCATGATGACATCACCATGAGCGAAGTTCAGCATTTTTGCAATACCATACACCATTGTGTACCCCAGGGCAATGATCGCATAGATACTGCCCAGGCTGATTCCATCTTTTAAGTATGATAAAAAGCTCATAATGCACCTCTTTAAATTATTAACTGATTGGCTTATTAGTGCAAGAAAGGGGGGGACAGTCCTGTGATAACAGGCAACCGTCCCCCGTCCTCTGAATATAGTATCTTATTAGTCCATTTCTACGTAAGCGCCGTCCTGGATCTCGAAAGCTTTTGGCTCTTTGTCACATTCGCCATCTTCTGTCCATTTTGCTTTACCTGTAAGTCCGTCAAGTTCTACACTGAGCATTGCCTCAGACATAGCTGCACTGATGTCTGCATTTTCCATATCCGGTGTGATCTCTGCTGCATCTGCTGCTGCTTTCATAGCATAGAGTACATCGTATGTATCTGCTGCGAACTGGTTCGGAACTTCATCTTTGTTTGCAGCTTCATATGCTTTAACAAATGCCTGAGATTTTTCATCTTCTGCTGTTGCAGAGAATGGTGTCAGAAGCATAACGCCTTCTGCGAGGGATGTATCGAAGTTTTCTACTCCAAGGATACCGTCCATACCGTCTACACCGAATTTCTTAACGTCGTCCATACCAGCGTCATGTGCCTGCTGAAGGATCAGTGCGTTGTCTGCATAGTAGTTAGGAAGGAACAGAAGCTCTGCGCCGCTGTCTTTGATCTTCTTGAGCTGTACAGAGAAGTCTGTGTTGCTGTCTGCTGTGTATGCTTCGTCAGCTACAACTTCAAGACCGTTCTCGTCTGCTGCTGCAACGAATGCATCGTTGATACCGGAGTTGTAGTCTGCGGATGAATCATAGAGAATAGCTACCTTTGTAGCAAGTGCATGCTCTCCGATGTACTGTGCGGATTTGGTTCCCTGTGCCGGGTCTGTGAAACACATACGGAATTCATTGGATCCGGATGTGATGCTGTCTACTGCTGTTGCTGATGGTGTGAACAGGAATGTATCCTCTGCTGCCTCTGCACCTACAGCGATACAGGAACCGGATGTAACGGTACCACAAAGCATCTGCATTCCTTTGTCCAGAAGGTCGTTGTATGCGTTTACAGCCTTCTCCGGGTCAGCCTGGTCATCACCAGCGTCAAGGATCTCTACGTTGTATCCGTTGAATCCGCCGTTAGCATTGATCTCTTCTGCTGCAACCTGTGCTGCATGGTATACACCAAGACCATACTGTGCGTTGTCACCTGTCATCGGTCCGATAACACCGATCTTGAAAGTCTCGTCGTCTGCTGCAAATGCAGATACAGGCATCATTGTTGCTGTCATTGCTACTGCTGCTGTTAAACTAAGTGCTTTCTTCCATGTTTTCATAATAAAGCTCCTCCTTTAATCTTTAGCCCGCGCACTTTCATTCGCTAAAGCTTTAATGTTTTTGATTATAGCATTGGCTATAGCTGATTGCAAGGGAAAATTTTAGATTTATTTAAGAATTTGTTTATTTAACAAGGATATGTGTCCTTGTATCGCGGACATTCTATTCAAATCTGACTGTCATATTCTCCGGAATATGATAAAACTCCTTGAATTTTTCGTTCCAGATCTCATCTATCGGTTCCGTATATCCTGTATAATCACTGAATGGCATGACCGGAAGTGTCAGTTCCTCTGCATTCTGTTCGACTGCCTCTTCGATCAGCTCTGCTCTGTAATCACTGTACTTCCCTATTATCATAAAAATTCTCACATAAAATACGGCTGAAATACAAACTGTTACTGCAAGGATCAGTGCCGGATAAAAAACCTGTATTTCTCCTCTGTTTTTCAAAAAATATTGAAGAATTTTTGCTGTCGTCAGCACTTCAAATACATAAGAAATATAAAAGCATCTCGGACCGATCGGATCTGCCGCAATAAGCGGTGCTGCAAAAGCCAGAGATCCGAGATATGTAATACAGATCGAAATTCGTTCTTCTTTTTCTGTAAACATCCAGATACACAGAAGCACATTTATAAAAAACAGCATGGAAAGAAGTGCCATAATCCCTCTGTCCACCGCCTGGTTTCCATCAAATGTCCACTCTGGACAAATTCTGTGAAAAATACTGTACACACTGTACCCCCAGAAAACGACCAGCATCTCTGCTGCTGCAAAACTTTGTTTTCTTTTTTTCAGGATCAGAGCAGTCAGCAAAACTGCAAGTATCACTGTCAGTACCCAGTTATTCAGAACCAGGTTTGTCCATATCCTGACAACAAACCTCTGGAGCAGTACTCCTGCACTCATATCAATGCTTTTATAGGTTTTTCCATTATGCACTGCCGCACTGGAATATGCCGAATTAGAAAACATGACCACCGCCCCCAGAATTGCGGACCACAGATAATTCACTTCTATCAAATAAATCTTTCTGTATCTGACACCAGTGTAAATCATCATCCATACTGCATATGCAACAACAATGATCGTTATATTTTCGCTGAATAGCTGGACACATATTCCCAGTGGGATGACTGCCAAAGTTTGAAACCATGAGTATTTTTCCACTTTATTTCTGTAAAGCTCATCTGTCCATATAAAATAGACCAGAAACAATGGCACCGGAACTTCGTAATTAACAAAAGCAGCCGGCCATCCATAGCTCTGCCCATACAGGGAAGCCGGGACAGCGAGTAACAATAAGATGAGGCTCAGAAGAAGAATCGGGTCTGACTTATCTTTTTCTGAAAAAGTTTTTCTTCGCACACTCATTTCCATCAGCCATACGATCAGCACCATACATACGGATATTACAAGTGTTTTTGCCACTTCTGACCTTGTGATCAGCAATGCCAGAATATTTCCCAGATATCTTCCATTATATCCTGAAAAGCCTCTCTTCATCAGTTCCACTCTCTGAGGAAGTCCCCACTTCCACTCATCAAGGCAGTATGGGACTTTATATCCCAAATATACAAACAACATAAAAAATGCAGCATAAATAAAATATCTTACCCTGTTATCTTTGATCTTCATCTTCTC
>NZ_FR886649.1:0-909 GCF_000436615.1 Blautia sp. CAG:237 | reverse complement strand
AAATTTGCGCCTCTAACTCATCACTGAAGTAACGAGAATGCGATGCGCAGTTATTCAAATAATACTTTTTTACTCTTAGCCTTAAACCAGTAACTTCCTTTCATCTTCCATCTCCTCTGCTTCCAATAATCCTTCTACATATTCTGCAGAATTGCATACAATCTTCCCTGTATTCATAATTTGAATTTTAAATTCACCTTCAAACCGCATTATATGTTGCAAATATACTGTCAGATCCTTTTTCTCTGCAATCTTTAAAATCCATTTTGCGCAGTTATCTCCACAATTAGACATGTTGTAAATAAAAGAATCATCCTTCAACATAAGAATCAAAACTTTCACACCACCAGACAATTCGCGTGGCGTTATGGCTCCCAGTATAGGACTGTCAATAACATGTGAACTGATAACTGTGCAATGATCCACATCCTGAATCATTTCTTTTACAAAACTATCTTCAATCCATTCATCTTCATATACATTATCAAAATACGAAGGTGCATCTTTCATGTATTCGATATTGGCATAGTACCATATTTTTAACATCCTATCACGACCTCTCTGTTCTTAATATATTGTTTATCAATATCCATCTCTATAATTGATTTTACTCACTTTTGAAATCTACGCGTTTTATCCTTTAGTTAAATATATAACTGTTTACGCACCATTATTGATGTATATTCAAGCCAATTCTGTCCCTTACACATATTCTAATTATAACGATTTTTATCTTTCATGAAAAGTTCAATTTTCCAGATTCTATCTCATTTCTCTTTATATATGAGTAATATTTCCATTTTTCAAGTTTTATACGCCTGTTTCCGAAATTTTATTTCTAATATCGCATTATATATCTTTCTATTATGTTTTTTTAATATTCACATCACCACATCAAATCTCCAACCA
>NZ_FR886648.1:0-20349 GCF_000436615.1 Blautia sp. CAG:237 | reverse complement strand
CTGGTTCTATATACCAATACTGAGCAGACAACCATAGCTTTCCTTGTAGCTGTAGCCGCCCATGATCTGCAGGAGTTCTGCTCTGATCTGTAATCCTGCATCAAGCACTGCTGCCAAGCTGGAAGCCAACTCTCTTGGAACGTAACCAATAACTGTCTTTCTGTTGATCGAGCGTAAATGAACAACGATCTGGATTGCATTCTTGTCGAACTGGTTCTCCGGATCCCTTACAAGCTCTGCCTGCATGGTTTCCACTGGAAACTGTTTCATAAACTTCAATCTCTCCTGGATGTTTTCGGATGTGGTGCCTACGGCTCTGATCTTTATAGACACTTTTACACGCTTCCATGCTTTCCGGAATGCCTGGGACAGAGAATAGCCCTGTTTCTTTAACTTGTTCGCCATTGTACAAACTGTCTTTCGAATATTTGTGATCTGCTTCATTCTCTTATCCCCTTTCGTTGTTCTCTTCCTTTGATTTAAGTATATTATATACCTATTACCGTAAATAGTCCATTGACACATCTTACATATTTACGGTAATATATTTGGTTATTTTTTATATTTACGGTAATAGTATTTTATGTTATACTTAGTGTATGATGGGAAAGGTGTCAATATACACTCGATGCCCCATAGAAAGCAGGTGCTCGCATGACAGAGAAAAGCAAAATTAGCAAAGCACAGCAAAAAGCTGTTCAAAAATACGTTAAAAAGAACTACGACCGCATCGAATTAACCGTTCCAAAAGGTCAGAAAGATTTTATTTCTCAACTGGCAACTGCTGCCGGTGAATCTGTAAACGGCTACATCAAGAAAGCTGTTGAAGAACGAATCCAACGGGAAAATCCGGATATTTCACTTACTTCCCAAACAACTGAATAATTGTAATCAGACTGAAAGGATGTGTTTACTATGCCAGTACTACAGCGTAAAGAATACACCGTAGAAGATATTTATAACCTGCCAGAGGGAACCCGGGCAGAGCTGATAGATGGACAGATCTACTACATGGCACCGCCTACCAGAAGACACCAGGACATTGTGGGAACACTCTACAGGAAGATCGCGGACTATATTGACGCTAAAGGCGGCTCCTGCAAGACCTATATCTCCCCGTTTGCCGTATTCCTGAATGAGAATGATAAAAACTATGTAGAGCCGGATGTCTCCGTGATCTGTGACCCAAGCAAGCTCAATGACAGAGGTTGCGCCGGTGCTCCTGACTGGATCATTGAGGTTGTTTCACCGGGCAGCAGGAAAACGGACTATTTCACAAAACTGTTCAAGTACCGAACTGCAGGTGTTCGTGAATACTGGATCGTGGATCCGATCAAGAACTTGATCCTAGTTTATAATTTTGATACCAGCGATTCCGAACAATACACCTTTGCTGACACGATCGCGGCAGGTATCTATGAAGATCTGCTTATTGATTTCAGCTCTTTTACAAATTGACTACGCAAATACAGGGGATTGCTCGCCAGCCCGTGCCGGTAAACAATCCCCTGTATTTTTATGTCCTGATCTTTTTAAGGTCTGACAAATCTGACAATACAATTTCTTTTTAGGGTGTCGGATTTGTCGGGATACTCGCCATTTTCCTTTTTAGGGTGTCGCAAATGTCGCATTGACATTTATCTTTCCAAGAATCCAAGTAAAAGATAATAGATCTCTCTTGCCCGTTCTTTATGGGCGGTTATCAGATTCAGTACCAACTCCATATAGTCCACTTTCTCCACTCCCTCTGCTCTCCGGATCATCTGCATAAGTTCCTCATGTCTCTGGTTGAATTTCTTGCTGTTCACCTGCAGGTTTTTCTCTTCCTGGAATACCAGATCATCAAGCATCTGTTTAAATTCTTTATTGTTCATTTAACCACCTCACTATGTGGAAAGGGCAGCAGTTGCCGCCCCGATCTATGTTGTCCCGGTAGTATTGGTAGCACACCGAGGTATCACTTCACGCCCTCAGGATATACAATATTGCATTTTTCAGCATATTATTGTAATCTTGTAATCAAGAACCCTTCCTAGTACCCATAATCCGAAAGGATTGTACAAGTGAAAGGTTCTTTTTTCCTGCTGCCGTTCCAGATCAGACTACGCCAATAGCATTACCAGAATCAGCAGAAGAACCACACCGGCTCCCGGGTCACGTCTCCAGGAGTTGCGCCGGCGCAAATTTTAGTATTGCATCTTTACAAACGTCATTGTAGAATATGTCTAAAGGGAGAGGTGATACCTGACCCCCACACTTTGGGTTAGGCCATTACTTCTCTCTTTTTCTATCGGTGTCCGAATCGGACACCTTTACTTTTTTTTACTGTTTATAACTCACCATAACTGTTCCAATAAGCCACAACCTGCGAAGATCTTTCTCATTCATTGCTTCCATGAGCTGTTTTATTTTTTCTTTGTAGGCTTTTTCTACGCCTCTGGATTCCTGCTGCTGTGTTTCAGAACCGTTCTTCTCTGCCAGATCATTACTCTCTGTATTCATCCCTGTACACCTCTGTCTGCTGTCAAATACTTAATCAGTGTCCAGATAAAACTCAAAGTATCCTCATCATTCATGCTCTGTACTGTGTCACAAATCAAGTCCTTGTATTTCTGTTCCATTTTGGTTCCAACTCCATTCTATCAGTCATATTATTGCAAGGTGTCCGATTCGGACACCTCTGTTATTTGAATATAATAACCGGTGCATGTCCTTTCCAGAAATTCAAATTATAATACAACGTGTTATTACTGCGATAATACAATGCATATATCTTACTGTTTCCGTAGCGTATGCGTTTCTTTTTCATGATACGCCCCTTAATATCCAATAATCAGCCAGTGAAAGAACATTCCAAACGGCACTCCAATAAAGATTGCGATCGTAACCAGACAGTACAGGCAGTTAATCACCTTGCGTCTGATCAGCTTCCTGATATGTTTCTTGTAAATTGCTTTCCACTGCTCATAGGTCATCAGCTCTCTTTTATGCTCTCTCATCCCCTGCTGCCCCTTTCCTTTTTTCGAATTCCCCAAATCTTCTGGTTATCACTTTTATCTGTTTCAGGTGCTTCATATCCTGGAGTTCTTCAAGATCCTGGATGATCTGCACCCTTAAACGCTCTGCTTCTTCAATATTTTTCGTCAAAACACTTGTCCTTTCTTCCGGATCCGTGCTACTATGTACTTGCTTGTTAGACCGGATCCGGTCATGTTGCTCCTGTGTGAAGTGGTGTTCATACAGGAGCTATTTTTTATTTAAGTGGTATTCGTTTCTTTTTGCCCTGCTGCTGGTCGTTCCTGTATCTGACCAGGTAAAGCCTTGCTCCCTCTCTTTTTGCCGCCTGTATAGCTTCCTCACGGGTAGCATTTGCAATACTGCAAACCTCGTGGTGCTCGTCACTGTATGACAGGCAGTAATAATAGCCGTTCAGCTTCTTTCCCATGTTCTCACTCCTTTCTCAGTACGTCCTGCAGGAAACGCTGCTGTTCCATGTCTGCCTTTTTTCTCCGGATACTTTCCTCTGGCATTTGCAAAACAATACTGCTTTTTATGATCCTGTCCTTGGTTCTGGCATCCACATTCAGATCATTCGCATCAAAGTTTGATGTGAAGATTGTGATATTGCCCTCTTCCATCCGACTATTGACAAGACGGAACATTTCCTGTTTATGCCAGTCATTTCCAACCTGTGCTCCCAGATCATCCAGGACAAGGACCTTACACTTGCGATAGATCTGTGATGGATCCGCTTCACCTCGTGTCCTCTTGATCTTCTCGCCTACCACGTCAATATAGTCTGGTGCGGTAATAAAACGCATTTGAAGGCCATACTTGACCATCAAAGATCTTGCCAGGCAGCAGGAGAGAAAGGTCTTGCCGCTTCCCGGTGTCTCACTCCAAAGATATAATCCCTTGCCCTGTTTCTCCCATCGGTCAAAGTTCTCCACGAAATCATTAAAGATCTTTGCCATCTTACCCATATTCTGGCGGTATACTGAAAAATCAAACTTCGAAAGATCAGCGTTGCAGTATTCCGGCGGTATGCCGGTCTGATCGTTTATGTATCTCTTTCCCCTGCATCTGGAACAACGCTTTGCAAGTGCTAAAGGCTCCCTATAGCCCTCTAAGATCTCAAGAGTTATCTCCCAACCTGTCCCATGGCAGACAGGACACTCACCAGAGTTTAACTGACGCTGACGGTCCTGCATAGTCATTTCCATTCCCTGCTGCTCCTTTCCCGTTCTGTCTCACCCATGTTCTGACTGCTGCCTTCCAGTTCTTCATCTTGTTCTTTCCAACCATCCAGCCCTTGCACTCGTAGAAGTCAACAAACCTTTCTGCATCAACTGAGTAGTTGTTTTCCTGACAATACCGCCTGACTTCTTCCACCGTAGGGGGAATAAAACGAGTTGTTTTGGTCTTCTTTTTGGGTGTTGGTGGTTCGGAAACCTCTGTTTCCGGGTACATATCTTTTATATATATACTATTCTTATCTATACTATCCTTATCTAACCTAACCTGGGTATCCATTTGGTATCCATTTTGGTTCCACTCTGGTTGCTCTCTGGTTACACATTGGTTGTCAATTGGTATACCAACACTCCCCCGCAAATATGTATTCTTGCTTGTTTCCAATTGTTTCAGCTCTTCCTGGTATATGGTCGGCTTATAACGATCACTCCTGATCGAATTATTTACTCTCCAATCTGTGATAACAACCACACCGCTATCAAACGGTATTACATACCCCTTGGAAATCAAAATTCTCAAATCGTCATTTGTGCAATTTGCAATCTTTACAATTTTTTTCGGCGAAGATACAAAGCCGTCATCATCTGCCCGCATTCCAAAGTGAAAATATAAAGCCTGTGTTGATACCGGCATATCTAAAAACTTATCTGTATCTATCACGTCAATACTGAACATTCTCTTTGCTGCCATTGTGTTACTCTCCCTTATCCTACGTCTTCCTTGAAGCCATAATATTTCTTGGCAAAGTATGCGACCGGGATCTTTCCGGAAATGGTCAGATATCCTTGCTCTTTGAGTTCCTGGTTCATCTCCCGGATAAGACCATAAGCTTTACCTGCAGATACTCCCATAGCCTCCGCAACTTCCTGTGCTGTTAAATACTGTTTTCTCACTCGATTTCGCCCCCTTTATGCTTTAGGCTATAAATTGTCCATTAAAGTGATTCAAATTGAATTTAGGTCGATTTCTTCTCAATTACTCCCTTTGTGGAAAATATTCTCGATGAAGCGTTCACGGTATTCCTTTCTTTGTTCCTCAGTCAGTTCTCTAACTACTGGTGGTGCAATTCTGATCCAGGTCGTAGGAACATGAGCACAAATAATTTCGCCCTCACCTGTGCTCTTGGTAAGTGCCACTATCTCGCATTCTTCCGGATGTTTTTCTGCCAGCTCTTTAATTCTGTTTATGTATCGCGGCTGTGAGAATGTCACCGTTGCTCTCTTTGAGTGTTTTATAAACTCTATTGCATTCTCTGTGGTTCCGGAAATATCCGGCAGCAGTAGTTCACCAACCTGTGCACCTGCTGCCTCTGCCAGTCTTTCCATCGCATCCTCAGAAGCAAAACCATTGTCCATGATCCACTGGAAAGATCTTGCCCCAAGTCCGGTACTTCTACAAATGATCTCTGGTGTCAGCTCCTGCTCTGCCATAAGCTCCTGGTATTTCTTGGTATTAAATCTCATGCTTCTCCTTTCATCCTTAAGCCACCGCCCCCCGGTGAATTAATCAATAATCTCTGTTACCTTAACACCAAGGCCTCTGGCAACTTTTCCAGCCGCCTGTGGCGTTATTTTCTTACTGTTTAAAATCACGCGTAATCGCTGCCTGCTCATGCCTGCTCGATTCGCAACTTCGCCTATAGTTAAACCACTATCCGCTAAAGCAATTTCAAACTTTGAATCATTAATTGTCATTTTGCCCCTCCTTTCTAAGAACTTTTTCAGTTCTATATTTGTAATATATAGCACTTTTATAGTTCTGTCAACAACATTTTAGAACTATTTTAGTATTGTGTTATTGAAATGACATTGCTATTTTGTTATTATGAATTTGGAGGTGAACCATATTATGAGTGCAGCAGAAACTTATCCAAAATTAGGAGATGCAATTCGTTTATATCGAAGACAGAAAGGATATACTCAAGCAGAACTGGCCCGAAAAAGCGGGGTCAATGAAGTCCAAATACGAAGATATGAGTTAAACAATGCTACGCCTCGTAGAAACCAATTACAAAAAATTGCTGAAGCTCTAGACATTAATATTTATGAACTATACACTACTGCAATTAATAACGAAAATGGAGATACTGTGTCAACCATGGACTGCTTAGGTGTTCAATTAGATGAAGGACTTGACGGTCTTCTTAAATTTCTTTCAATGCATGGCATTGAGTATTCGATTTCAGAGGGGGCATTCATATTCGAAGAGACCGGGCAAAGGTATATAATAACGTCAGAAAATTTCATGTTGTTTTTTGACGCTGCTCTAGAGCAATTAAAGTTTCTAATACGCCTGCTTTTTAAAGAAAGCAAACTTTAATATACAAAAAAGGTGTCCGAATCGGACACAACAGAATAGATCTGACCGGCAGCAGGTTATCTCTATACTGCTGCCATAAATAATATATTTACCCAGGGAACCGGGGGACGTGCTTTTTTTCACCTGATCTGAGACCTTACAGAGAGGGGTGAAAGTTATGAGTGATTATGAGACTTTTATGATTATCCTGACAACAGCCAGCCTGATTGTATCAATCCTTACATACACACATAAAAAATAGCCGTCCTGTTCTTTGGCGAGAATGACGGCTATTTTTTAACTGCTTTATTTCGCCGGGTCGGGTGAATCGCACTCACCTTCCGGCTCCCTTGTTAAGTATATTATACTCATTTTTATCGCTATATGCAACTGTTGATTGTGTTTGATTATATTGATTCTATTTCACAATATTTTTATACTGCTGCTTTTTTAGGGTGTCCGAAATGTCCGAATGCTCACCGCTCCCCTTTTTAGGGTGTTAGAAATGTGAGAATACTGTCTCAACTCTTTTTAGGGACTAAGGAAATGAAGACATCACCTTTTCGTTCTGATCAGAACGATCGAACCGGCAGCAGTACCAAACATTTTGTTGAGATCAACAAAACGTCCCTTTCACCCTTAAGCCACCGCCCCCGGCAAAGTGAAAGGAGCATTTTATGCCATCATACTACGATGAATCCACAAAATCCTGGTACTGTAAGTTCAACTACATTGACTGGAACGGACAACGCCGCCAGAAGATGAAACGGGGATTTACGAAGAAAAAGGACGCTAAAGACTGGGAAAGCCGGTTCATTGCTTCCCGAAAATACGATTCCAAAACCACGATCGGCATGATTACCGCCGACTTCCTGCAGGAGATCACACCCAGAAGACGTTATACTACTATCAGCAATTACAGGAATGCATTTAAGAACTACATCAACCCGGCTTTTGAAGATCTGCCAATAAGCGCACTCACAGAGAAGCATATTGTTGACTGGCAGAATAATTTGATAACCGCCGGACTTGCAGACACTTATATCTACAAGTTAGACACCATCTTCCGGACCGTATACCGGTTTGGTGCACGTCGGTGCAAGATCTCAGAGAATCCCTTTGACGGTCTTGAGAAGATCGGAAAGGGCCGCGCTCAGACAATGCAGTTCTGGACCCTGGACCAGTACAGAGAGTTTATTTCCCGTATAGATGATCCGGTGAAGTATATTGCCTTTGAGATTCTGTATTATACTGGTATACGCCTGGGAGAACTGATTCCATTAACTGCTGCCGATGCAGACACAGAGAACGGGATTCTGCACATCAATAAATCCCTGCAGCGTGTCAAAGGTGAAGAGATCATAACACCCCCAAAGACAGCTAAAGGAACCAGGGACATTATTATGCCCCTATTCCTCTGTGATGAGCTTACAGCCTACAAGAAGCGCCTGTATGGGTGTAATGATGATACAAGACTGTTCACTATGTCAAAATGCGCCCTGTACTATCCCATGAAAAAGTATTCCAAGCTCGCCGGGGTTCCCCGGATCCGCTTACACGATCTTCGGCACTCTCATGTAGCATTGCTGATCGAACACAATGTTTCCCCTCTGGTTATTGCTGAACGCCTGGGACATGAGAGCATTGACGTGACACTTGGAACTTATGGGCATCTTTACCCGAACAGGCAGCAGGAAGTAGCAGACATTCTTGACAGCTTATAAAACAAAGACCCCAGGGGAATGTTCTTCCCTTGGGGTTCTTCGTTATAACGTCCGTGATCTCTGATGGGTGCTCCATGGCAGGAAGAACCAAGTAAAATCTGACGCTCACTCCTGCTGATAAGCATATCCTGATTGCCGTCAAAAGTCAATCGCATTTTTCAGGGCAAAACGGGCAACTTCTGACTTTTCGTATCAAATTCGTATCACCGCATTTCAGGAATCCCGTATTCTCAAACCAACTAGAAGTTTTTCAATACTCTTTCCACAACTTTAACATTGGATTCCCCATATTTTTTCTTGAGTTCACTCAGAATTTCTTCGTTGATCCGGATGCAGAAGGCTGCCGGGAGGCGCTTCATTGCTTTGACGTCTTTCAGATAGATGACGACGGCTGAAGTTCCTGAGGCGGATTGCAGGAAACTCTGGAGTTCTGCTTCTGCCGCACTGTACTCTGCTTTATCCTTAAACTGTATCCAGATCTCTCTCGGAATATCCTCAAAAGAATGGACTTTTTCGAGGATCAGCTTACTTGGTCTGTCATCTTCTGCGTTGACGCGGCCCTGGATGAAGACTCTGGCATCGTCGGTGATCAGCGTCTGCCATTTCTCGTAATCCCGTGGAAAAACAACGACTTCCACGGTTCCTACAAGGTCTTCCACTGTCAGAAATGCCATGACCTTGTTATTTCTCGTATATTTAATCGTTCTCTCCGTGATCATTCCGCCTATGATAACCTTCTGACCATCATATACCTTCGGGATCCCGCTCTCTTCATCCGGCTGGAAATCAGTTGTTTTGGCAGAGATCATCTTGTCCATGATCCCACGATATCCTTCCAGCGGATGCCCGCTCAGGTAAATTCCAAGAACCTCTTTTTCAAAGGCAAGAACCATCTCTTTGTCATACTCTCCGACATTCGGCATCCGGATCTCGAAATCCTTCTTGTCTTCATCACTGACCAGATCAAAAAGACTCATCTGCCCCGCAAAAGAATTCTTCTTCTCCTGCGCGATACTGTCCACGATCTGACCATAAACATTCATCTTCTGGCGGCGGTTGCCTTCCAGACAGTCCAGTGCTCCGGCCTTGATAAAGTTCTCGATAGCTCTCTTATTGACAATTCCTGTCAGTCTCTCAATGAAATCCTTGAGCGAGCGGTACGTTCCGTTCTTTTCCCTCTCCTCTACGAGAGCATTGATGACCGGACGTCCCACACTCTTGATCGCAGAAAGTCCATAACGGATCGCACCATGGTCGACAGAAAATCCATAAATTCCACAATTCACATCCGGTGGCAGAATGCTGATCCCCATCTGACGGCAGACCTGGATATACTCAGCCACCTTGTTCGGCATTTCTATAACGGATGTCATGAGCGCAGCCATAAATTCCACCGGATAATAATATTTCAGAAAAGCAGTCTGATACGAAACCACCGCATACGCAGCTGCATGCGATTTATTGAACGCATACTTTGCAAAATCGATCATCTCATCGTAGATCTTGTTTGCAACCTGCTCAGAAATACCATTTGCAATACAGCCCGGAACGCCCTCTGCTTCATTTCCATAAACAAAGTTCTGGCGCTCTTTTTCCATTACTGCGGCTTTTTTCTTGGACATCGCACGGCGCACCAGGTCGCTTCGTCCAAGCGTGTAACCTGCCAGATTACGTACGATCTGCATAACCTGCTCCTGATATACGATACAGCCATATGTCGGCTTCAGGATCGGCTCCAGCTGCGGGCAGTCATACTGGATCGTATCCGGATGGTTCTTGCCACGGATATACTGCGGGATAAAATCCATCGGACCCGGACGGTACAGGGAAATTCCCGCGATCACATCCTCAAGACTCTGCGGCTTCAGTTCCTTCATGAAGTTTTTCATACCCGCACTTTCCAGCTGGAATACACCGTCAGAACGTCCCGTTCCCAGTGAATCAAGTACTTTTTTGTCATTATAATCAATCTGCTGCATATCAAGATGAACACCAGTATCCTGCTCGATCAGATGCACTGCATTCTGGATAACCGTCAAAGTACGAAGTCCCAGGAAATCCATCTTGAGAAGTCCCAGTTCTTCCAGCGTTGTCATCGTAAACTGTGTAACGATCGAACCGTCCTGCGCCCTCGAAAGCGGCACATACTCTGAAACATCCTTCTGGCTGATAACAACACCTGCCGCATGCATGGAAGTATGACGCGGCAGTCCTTCCAGTCTCCTGGCAGTATCGATCAGGTCATGGATCTCCGGCTGGTCCTCATAAGTTTTTTTGAGCTCCGGATTCATCTTGAGAGCCTTGTCGATCGTGATATTCAGCTCCTGCGGGATCATCTTGGCGATCGTATCGACCTGTGCATACGGAAGGTCCATCACACGGCCTACATCACGGATAACACCCCGCGCCGCCAGCGTACCAAAAGTAACGATCTGAACCACGCAGTCATCGCCGTACTTACGGCGAACATAATCAATCACTTCCTGTCGTCTTTCGAAACAGAAATCCACGTCGATATCAGGCATGGAAACTCGTTCCGGATTCAGGAAACGCTCAAACAGAAGGTCATAACGGATCGGGTCAAGCTGTGTGATCCCAAGCGTATAAGCAACCAGGCTTCCTGCCGCAGAGCCACGTCCCGGTCCTACCATAATGTCATGATCTCGCGCATACCGAATAAAATCCCACACGATCAGGAAGTAATCCACGTAACCCATGTTTTTGATCGTGGAAAGCTCGTAATTCAGGCGTTCTTTCAGCTCTTCGGTCACTGGCTGGTAACGCTCTTCCAGCCCTTTGAAACAAAGTTCATTCAGATATTCCCAGGAAGTATATCCCTCCGGAACATCAAATTTTGGCAGTTTGGTGACACCAAACTCAATCTCTACATGACACCTCTCTGCAATCTTATGCGTATTCTCCAGAGCCTCTGTCGCATAAGGAAAAAGCCTTTCCATTTCCTCCGGAGATTTTACATAATACTGCCCGCCATCATATCGCATTCTGTTTTCATCGGACAGTTTCTTACCTGTCTGAAGGCACAGCAGTACGTCGTGCGGCTGTGCATCCTCTGCCAGTGTATAATGAACGTCATTGGTCGCAACCAGTTCGATCCCTGTCTCACGGTGCATCTTGAGCAGCTGCTGATTTACATTCTGCTGCTCGGGAATTCCATGATCCTGCAGTTCCAGGAAAAAGTTTCCCTTTCCAAAAATATCCTGGTATCTCAGTGCAGCCGCTTTTGCATCCTCATACATCCCTCTGGTAAGAAATCTCGCCACTTCACCCGCAAGACAGGCACTCAGAGCGATCAGACCTTCATGATATTTTTCAAGAAGCTGCAGATCCACACGCGGTTTATAATAGAAACCTTCCACGAAACTTTTGGACACGATTTTCATCAGGTTCGCATAGCCCTGGTTATTTTCTGCAAGAAGAACAAGATGGTAATAACGATCATCTCCGCTCCCGATCTCACGGTCAAAACGGGATCCCGGAGCCACATAAACCTCGCAGCCAAGGATCGGATTGATCCCTGCTGCCCGCGCCGCACGGTAAAAATCGATCACACCATACATAACTCCATGGTCTGTGATCGCAGCACTGTCCATACCAAGTTCCCTGACTCTGTTCACATACTCCTGGATCTTGTTGGAGCCATCCAGAAGGCTGTATTCTGTATGAACATGAAGATGTGTAAAATTCATATTTTTATCCTTTACTATGCCCAATTACTTAACAATGTAGATACGGCGGTCTTTGATCTCGATCTTGCCTTCTTTGAGCAGATGTCCTACCGCACGTTTAAATGCATTTTTGCTCAGACCGAACTCTCTGCGGATGACTTCCGGTGAAGCCTTGTCATCAAATGGAAGAACTCCTGCAAATTCTTCGATAATGCTGAACACACTTTCTGCATCTTCATTGATCTGAATGTATGCTTCCTCACGATCGCTGACATCCATTTTTCCATCTTCTTTGACCTTGGTCACACGAAGGTCAAGGACAGTTCCCGGGCGGTATTTTCCTTTTGCCTCTCTTGCCGGGATCAGCGCAGAATATTTATTATCTACAGCAACAAAAACACCGAAGTTATCGCTGATCTGGTAAACTCTGCCCTTCACGCGGTCGCCCTCTTTGTAAGGTGTCTCCTGGGAAAGATACGGATAAACTTTCATTGTTGCACAAAGTCTGCTGCTCTTGTCCACATAAACAGCAACCAGGCATTCCTGTCCCTCAAAGATCCTTGTTGTCTGCTCATGATATGGAAGCAGAAGATCCTTCTCCAGCCCCCAGTCCAGAAATGCACCGATCTTTGTCACCTGTTTTACTCTGAGAAGTCCTGCTTCTCCAACTGTCAGGCGCGGCTCATTTGTAGTTGCGATCATTCGATCCTGTGAATCCTTGTAAATAAAAACTTCCAGCTTGTCACCGGCTTTTGTACCTGCCGGAACCTGCTTTGCAGGAAGAAGTACCTGATGTTTGGTATCTGCGTTCATATCTTCTGCCAGGTATACACCGAAATCTACTGTTTTTACTACCTGCAGCGTCTGTTTTTTTCCTAATTCGATCATAAAAATCCTCCAATGTTTTTTATTACATAAACTCTACAATTGCATATGGTTCACTCTTCTGGTCATTCAGAAGAATCGTTGTCTTTGTGTCTTCCACAGCGCGCGCCGGGCAGATCACATCGTGAAGTCTTGCCTGCTGCTTATATTCTGCGCGCATCTGATGGATTCTGAAATCTGCCGGCAGATAATCCATCGCCATCTGGACGTACTGGCAGTTATTTACATGATGATTCGTGTCCAGATGATGCTTCTGCACAGCAAAAGCCTCCTGCTGCTCATACTCGCCCGGCAGTTTGATCTTGCGGGGTGCATAGTCCATATCCAGTTTTGGTTCCAGCCCGTATGCCGCGGTATCGCACTCCGTCAGTTTGACAGGAAGCCCGTTTTCCGCATTGATATAGGTCCAGTACGTATTGGCATAGGCGAGCCGTTCTCCACCCTTTGTTTCCATGCAGAAATTACGCATTCCCAGGAAACTCCGAAATCCATACGCCCAGGTCGAAGTGGTGATTTCTTCTCCCAGATACGGATAGCGGTCCACGATCACCTGCCATGCGGATAATACCCAGAATCTTTTCCATTCCCTGAGGACTTCCATTCCAAGACCTACTTCTTCCGACTGAAAAGTACTGCAGTCCTGAAAATAATTCAGAACTCCCGGCAGTGTTAACAGACCATTTTCTCCGATTTCACTGTAGCGGACTCTCCCGCTGAAACTGTATGCCATATATATCCCCGCTTTCATTTCTCCTGCTGAATAGTTACCAAAATCTATAATTATTTCTCAGTAAACTTTACCATTTCCCGTTTTTATTTGCAACCGTCAGAACAACACATTTTTTCCTCTGTTATTTTTCCTTCCAGGTGCTATAATCATGATAAAATATTTAAAGGAAATCAAGGAGGAACCTTTCATGTCATCTGATGAAAAAATCACGATCCGCACCGCCAGGGAATCCGATGCTCCGGCTCTTCTCGCGATTTACGCACCTTATGTCGAAAACACTGCCATCACCTTTGAATACGATGTGCCATCCATAGAAGAATTTACATCCAGAATCCACCATACTCTGGAAAAATATCCATACCTCATCGCAGAAAAAAACAATCAGATCCTTGGCTATGCCTACGCCAGCCCGTTCCACGAGCGCGCAGCTTACGACTGGGCTGTAGAAACTTCGATCTACGTCGACCAGAACTGCAAGCACATGGGAATCGGCAGACTCCTGCATGATGCTCTGGAACAGACGCTCAAATCTCAGGGAATACTCAACATGAACGCCTGCATCGCCTATACACCTTCCGTCGATGCTCATCTGGATAATAACAGTGTTGAGTTTCATTCACATATGGGATACCGTCTTGTGGGAGAATTTTATCAGTGCGGTTACAAATTTGATACCTGGTATAATATGGTCTGGATGGAAAAACAGATCGGAGAACATCACAAAAACCAGCCTGCTCCGATCGCCTTCAAAGAGTTTCATAAATAGGCAGAAAAAAAGCACCTCATCTGAGGTGCTTAAGTAGCAGGGCTACAAGGATTCGAACCTTGAACTGACGGAGTCAGAGTCCGTTGCCTTACCGTTTGGCGATAGCCCTTCATTCATTCGCTTGCGTTTTTTATTTCTTATCGCTCGCGACGAATGTTATTATATTACAGGGTTTCAAAAAAATCAACCCCTTTTTTTAATTTTTTTTAAAAAATTTTGATTTTCCTGAAAACCCGCATAAAATCAGCCTTTTTCGGGTGTACTTCCCATTTCTTCCTGATAAATTTTCTTATGCTCCCGTTTCTGCTGGTACATGATCCGGTCTGCTTCCTCCAGAATTGTTTCCGGAGAAGTTTCCTCATGTGCCTTCGGCACTTCCACGATCCCACAGCTGAAACGCATCGCATACGGCTTGCCACAGTCACTGCTGAACTCGTGCTGCACCCTGTGTACTTTGTCCCTTGCAATGCTTACCGGACAGTTTCTCAGGATAATGCAGAACTCGTCTCCACCAATTCTGGCAAAAACATCTCCTTTACGGATATAATCCTGCACCGTCTCTGCAAAATGCCGGATATACCAGTCTCCCTCAGAATGCCCAAATGTATCATTGACATATTTCAGATGGTCAAGGTCACAGTAACAGAAGATCAGTCTCTCACCCGTCGCCAGAAGTTCATCGGCTTTTTCCTGGAAGAAAAATCTGTTGCCGCCTCCGGTCAGTTTGTCGTGATAAGCCTCAACCTTGAGCTGTTCTTCCCGCCGCCTTGTCTCAGTCACTTCCTGAATGATATGTGTATAGGCCTTCCTGCCCTGCCACTTCATCATACCTGTCGTGATCCGGTAAAATCTGTCCTCGGAATCCTCAGCTTCCCAGTCCCACTCATAAGACTCCAGCTGACCATGCTCTCCGTCAGCGATCCTTGCCGTCTGTTCCATACAGATCCGATAGATTCCCCGCTTCTTCACATCAACCGCGCGGTTGCAGTAAAATACTTCCTGCCCGTCCAGACTCGTCACGAGGATCTCCTCCTCGCTTCGGGCGATCAGTTCCATCAGAAGCTGATTGTAGCTCTCTGCCATCTCTGCATGACGTTTCTCAGCCTCGGCTTTGCGCTCCAGGATCATTTCTCTCTCACGGAGCTGTTTCGTCATCGTATTAAAAGCCTCTGAGAATTCACCAAGATATGACACGGTCTGGGAATAATCTCCCTTGGCAACCTGCTTTGCCTGCCAGGTGAGGTGATTCAGATTTGCGTGGATATTTTTGAGGTTTTCACACAGAAAATTTTCTCTGGAAGGTGTAAAACCCGAAAGATCCCCCTTTGACAATGCCGCAGAGTAAGCCTTCATTTCCTTGACTGCCATTTCCAGATAATTCAGACCAAGTCCCAGTTTCTGGTAAGGCTCATCCAGTTCATTTACATCCAGCGTCTTTACTTTCGGATCATACAATATATCTCTTAAATACTCAAACAATAACTTACAGTTTTTTTCTTCCATAAAAAAATTCTCCTGGTTCCATTCATTATCGGCATTTCATGGCCACACGCTTTGCAGAATGGAACTATGTAAGCGACAACGCTTATTCTTCGTAACTGTTCAGTACCCTCACAGTCACGAGTCAAAATGCATTCCAGCTCACCTTCGGTGCGAGCATTTTGACTTGTATGTCTCGGGATTTTGGCAAAAATATGCCCAAACACCTCGCACCTCGCGGGATACTACCTGTTAGCTAAATACTATTCTTCTACATTAGCATGAAAACGGCATACTCTATCTCCTGTAGCCCAGCAGTCTACCTCGATCGCTGTATACTGTTTGCCGGAATATACAGACAAGATTCCGGCGATAAATCCCTCGTCATAATTGCAGACAGTCTCTCCAAGCACAGGAAGTCCGGAACAGTCCGCGTCCTCTGCTACTGTAAGGATGATCTTGCCGCTCTCCTCATCTACATCCTCAATTCTAAGAACACCCATCTTAAGCTCTTTCATCTTGTTCTGAAGTTCACTTACAAACTGATCCATCGGCTGATCCAGATTAAGCATATTTTTTGCAAAATATTCTCCTGCCATACGTCCGGCGCTGCGGAATACTTCTACCTGCTCATCCTTGCCGTATCTTCTGAGCAGTTCTTCCTTGAGAGAATATTCCAGTAAACGATATACGCGAACCGGTAATTCCTCTCCCAGATTTCCCCTGCTGTTCTCATCATATTTCAGATATTCCTCGAACTGGATCGGCTTTCTGTCCGCCATAAAAATATTATCCATAATGTAAATCCCCCGCTTTTCCAATGGCAGCTAATTGTATACTGCCTTTATCTTAATAATAAAGTATTGCGTATCTTATGTCAATTTAACGTTCCTTTTGTCGGCAAATAATTGGTGGTTTATGTAAAATATTAGTGCTGATCGTGTAAAATAATGCTATAATGGTTTTACATTTTGATACAGGATGCCTTTACAAGCCGGCATCTGTGATCTATTCGCTTAATAAAGGAGAAACTGGATGAGAGCAACCAACCTGACCCTGCTCACAGATTTATATGAATTAACGATGATGCAGGGTTATTTCAAAAACCCAACCAACCAGACTGTTATCTTCGACATGTTCTATCGTGTCAATCCATGCGGAGGAAGCTTCGCGATCACAGCAGGTCTGGAGCAGATGATCGAGTATATCGAGAATCTTCACTTTGAAACAGAAGATATTGATTACCTCCGAAGTCTTAATATTTTTGAAGAAGATTTCCTGGAATATCTGAGCACTTTCCGTTTTACCGGAGATATCTACGCAATTCCGGAAGGAACTGTCGTATTCCCGCGAGAGCCACTTGTCAAGGTTATCGCTCCGATCATGGAAGCACAGCTTGTCGAGACTGCAATCCTCAATATCATCAACCACCAGAGTCTTATCGCTACCAAAGCGGCTCGTGTCTGCTATGCGGCACGCGGTGACGGGGTCATGGAATTTGGTCTTCGCCGTGCACAGGGACCAGACGCAGGTATCTATGGTGCACGTGCCGCAGTGATCGGCGGATGTGCCGGAACTTCCAATGTTCTGACCGGTCAGATGTTCAATGTTCCTGTACTTGGTACACACGCCCACAGCTGGATCATGAGCTTCCCGGATGAATACACTGCATTCAAGACTTACGCCAAGATGTACCCGAATTCCTGTACACTTCTGGTCGACACCTACGATGTACTCAAATCCGGTGTTCCGAATGCAATCCGCGTTTTCGAGGAAATGCGTGAAGAAGGAATCAAACTGACACACTATGGAATCCGTATCGACAGCGGTGACCTCGCATACCTTTCCAAAGAAGCCTACAAGATGCTGGCTGCTGCCGGATTTGACGATGCGACGATTTCCGCTTCCAGCGATCTGGATGAGTACCTGATCGACAGCCTCAAGACACAGGATGCCAAGATCAACTCCTGGGGTGTAGGAACCAACCTGATCACCAGCAGTGACAACCCGGCTTTCGGCGGTGTATACAAACTTGCCGCAGTCAAGGACGCAGGAAGCTCCACCTTCACACCAAAGATCAAGCTTTCCGAGAACACAGAGAAAGTCACCAACCCGGGCAACAAAACCGTTTACCGTATCTACAGCAAATCCACCGGTAAGATCAAGGCCGACCTCATCTGTATGGCAGACGAAGTTTTTGATCCGGAAGAAACCATGATCATCTTCGACCCATCTGACACCTGGAAGAAGACCAAGGTTCTTGGCGGCACTTATGAGCTTCGTGAACTTCTGGTTCCGGTAATCCGCGAGGGCAAACGTGTCTACACTTCACCGGAAGTTATGGAACTTCGCGAATACTGCAAGAAAGAACAGAACACTCTCTGGGATGAATCCCGCCGACTGGTAAATCCTCAGAAAGTATATGTAGATCTTTCTCAGAAATTATATGACATCAAGAAAAACCTGCTCGAAGAAATGAGCGAGAAAGCACTCGATTGATCGACCGGGGGGACGGAGTTTGTGGCTCTAAATATGTCCCCCTGGCTTTTTCTTGCAAAAATACTCTTAAATTCGACAAATTGATACTTTTACAGTTTAACGCATTAATTTGCTAGATTTTTTCTTTATGACATGTTATACTGTGTTAGATTGAAAAAACACCTTTCACATATATAAAGGTGCCATCTATACACTGGAGGAAATACATCATGTCTATGAAGATCAATCATGAACTTCCACTTCCGGAAGTCCTGAAAAACGAATACCCGCTCAGCGATGAATTAAAAGCAGTCAAACAGGCTCGTGACGAAGAGATTCGCCGTATCTTTACCGGTGAATCTGATAAATTTGTTGTACTTGTAGGTCCTTGCTCTGCAGACAACGAGGATACTGTCTGCGAATACGTCAACCGCCTCAAGAAAGTCGCTGACAAAGTTTCTGATAAGTTAATGATCATCCCGCGTGTTTACACCAACAAACCGCGTACTACCGGAGATGGATACAAAGGAATGCTCCATCAGCCGGATCCGGACAAAGCTCCTGACCTTCTTGCCGGCATCATCGCGATCCGTAAGATGCACATGCGCGTTATGCAGGAAACAGGACTTTCATCTGCCGATGAAATGCTTTACCCGGAAAACAGAAGTTACCTCGACGATATCCTCTCTTACGAGGCTGTCGGCGCACGCTCTGTTGAGAACCAGCAGCACCGCCTTACCGCCAGCGGAATGGATATCCCGGTCGGCATGAAGAACCCGACCAGCGGCGACCTCTCCGTTATGCTTAATTCCGTCACTGCTGCACAGCATCCGCATCATTTCATTTATCGTGGATGTGATGTTGAGACATCCGGTAACGACCTGGCCCACACCATCCTCCGTGGAGGTGTCAACCAGTATGGACAGGCAATTCCGAACTATCATTATGAAGATCTGATCCGACTCTACAACCTGTACAGCCAGAAGGATCTCAAGAACCCGGCTGTCATCATTGATGCCAACCATTCTAACTCCAACAAGAAATACAAGGAGCAGATCCGTATCGTAAACGAAGTTCTCCACAGCCGCAACTGCAATCCGGAACTTCACAAACTTGTCAAAGGTGTCATGATCGAGAGCTACCTGCTCGAAGGACGCCAGGACATCAGCGACCACATGACCCCTGGATGCTCTATCACCGATCCGTGTCTTGGATGGGAGGATACTGAACGCCTGATCTATGAAATTGCTGAGAAGTGCTGATAAAAACAGAAACACCGGAGATTCTTTTTTCACTCAAAGAATCTCCGGTATTTTTATTGTTCCATCTGCCGTCCAAGAAATCCTGCTGCCGTCTGTACCAGCATCTTCTCCGAATTTCCCGGTCTTTCCCCGTTACTTTTTCCGACAAGTGCAACCGAACCGATCGCGTCTCCTGCACAGATGATCGGCTGTATGATCAGACCTGCTTTATTTTCTTTCTGATTTTCGACCAGTGCTATCTTGCCTTTTTCTTCTCCGTAGTAGCACTTCATTTCCCGTTCTGCGATAACCCGGTCCAGCTCACGGCTGATTCCCTTGCCCTCGTATTCACGGCTGCCGTGTCCTGAAGCTGCCACCACCTGGTCATGATCTGTGATGCATGCCGTCATGCCTGTCGTCTGTGCCAGAGCCTCCACATATTCCTTTGCAAAAATACTCAGCTCTCCGATCGGAGAATATTTCTTGAGGATAACCTCGCCTTCTCTGTCTGTAAAAATCTCCAGTGGGGTTCCCTCCTTGATCCTCAGTGTGCGCCGAATCTCTTTTGGAATCACAACTCTTCCAAGGTCATCGATGCGGCGGACGATTCCTGTAGCTTTCATATAGGTTATGTTCCTCCTGTTGTTTTTCCATATTTCGTGCTGTATGGTTATTATATGGAAAACAAGGAGAATTATGCACATAATTATAGCATTTAATCCGCCTGGCTTCAACCTGATGAAATGTGAACTACTCGGCAACTGAGTTATCAGAGCATCTGAAATCTGGCGGGATACCGCCTTTTTTC
>NZ_FR886647.1:0-24133 GCF_000436615.1 Blautia sp. CAG:237 | reverse complement strand
CCTTTTATGTTTTTTTGTAAAAAATTTGCGCGCCTAACTCATCACTGGAAGTAACGAGAATGCGGCGCGCAGTTATTCAACAGTTCAACATGTACCTGCTCATTTTAGAATTGGATAAAAAAAACAGATAAGTGCTGTCACTCACCTGTCTTTGACACAATCACTCTTCATCGACAAAAATCCCCACAGCTTTCACCGCGGGGACTGAAATGTGTCTTTCTGAATTTTCTACTCATACAGAATATAAAATCTACTTTATTACCTCATCGGGTCCATCGTTCCAATTCTTCTGACATATGCTCTGGCAATACTCGTGACAGATTATCGGTCAAAGTACTCATGCTGCTCTCAATTTTACTTATCTGTTTCTGTGAAGAAGCTATCTTTTGATAGATGGAGTTGATTTCGTTTTTCTTTTTGTCAATTGAATTCTGGGCGTTGTCGCGTTCAGTTTTTGCCTGTTTCAGTGTCTCATCACTTACTGTTCCTATAAATCTTCCAATAAGTAACTCTATAATTAGACCAATAATTCCAGCAGGAACAGCAGCTAATAACCAAATACCAGATATTGCAATAGCAAACAGTATTATCCCCCCAAACACAATTATCACCAAAACACACTTCAGTATATCTCCTATACTCAATGTTCCCCAAACCTTGACCCAGTCAGACATACCGCCAAAAAATTCTCCAACCGCAGCCCATCGTCCACCAAATCCATATCTATAGACTATATACAAAAACAAAGATATTGTAATAATCCATGCTATAGTAGTTAGTATCTTGTCTGCCTTGGCATCTTTGTCTATCAGTTTAGTACGTTCTTCTATAGTCCCATGCAATGTATTTATTTCATCTTGCTCTTTTGAAATTTCATCCTTCATAAATGCCACAGAACTTCTTAAGCTGCTCAGTTTTTTCTGAATAACTTCCTCTGCATTTTTTCTTGTTGCGTCTTTTTTGGCTTGCAGCTGCGTCTGACGATACTTTTTTTTCAGATCCTGTATCTTTTTCCGATTTTCGTTATTGAGTTTTTCTATTTCCTTTTCAGTATTGCGGGATATTTTCCAGTTTTTTGCCAGCTTCGCAGAAATCTTGGACAGTGTTCTATGCTGTACATAATCCATTGTTCTGCCATGCCCGCATTCTGTACAGATTTCTGCTGTATCTTTATTTTCCTTTTCACAACGTATACATTTCCACATGTGCCTTTACTCCTTCGTTTCTCTTGCCGAATGCTGTATCATTTACAGACAATTATACATGCACAACAACATTACTTCAATATGTCCCTTCGCATTTTCCAATATCCGCTTCCTGCATCGAGAAAAGAATCCAATAGCTAAATCGATGCTGATTTTCCAGAAACCTTGTGAGTATGAGCATTTTAAATCGGTCATTATTTCAAGAAATGATCAATATCAACTTTTGTAAATGATCGTATGATTGGATAGTCTGTTTCATGTTCCGCTTCCTGTTCCTGCGTGTACCAGATGCCGCGCAGACCACTGTTGCATGCACCTTCCACATCTTTCTTATAATTATCACCGATGAATGCACACTCTGCTGCCTGTACGCCGGCTTTTTCCACGCAGATCTCAAAAAGGTGTGGATGTGGTTTCTCAACGCCGGCCTCTTCGCTGCTGACCATAAAATCAATATATGGTGCAGCACCGAGGGATTCCAGTTTCTTATACTGGATATAGGCAGTCATGTCGGTTCCTGTTCCGGTGCGGACACCGCGTTTTTTGAGTTCTTTGAGGAAATCAATCACTCCAGGGACCGGCTGTGACTGGCGGATCAGGGTGTCCCAGTATGCATGATACATATTGCGTGCATGTGGAAAGACTGGTTTTTCCCAGAGTTCAAGCATCCCCTGCGTGCGGAGCAGGCGGTTATGGATCGCTGCTACATCGCCGCCGATCCTGTCGATCATGATCTGTCCGGCTTTTTTGTAGCATGCAAGAGTTTCTTCCGCTGACTTTCCAAACGCACTCTCACAGTAGTCGGTGAGGGCTTTCATTCCATAAATGTGGTTTTTGTCATAACTGTACAAAGTATTATCAATGTCAAAGATCACTGCTTTTATGGAAGGTCTGGCACCTGGAGTGCTTCCTTCTGGCGAATCCGTTACTTTTGGTGTCTGGATCAGATCCTCAAATTCGATCTGGAGACCGACTGTGATCTTGCACAGAACACCAATAGATGGATTTGCCTGACCTCTTTCGATCTGTGCCAGCATACTCTTGCTGACTCCTGTCCTTTCAGCCATCTGATCGAGGCTCATGCCTCTGTACTGGCGGAATCTCTTTAAATTTACTGCTACATTATTTGATAAATAGTCCATGATCGTCATCTCTTTCTCTTGTGTGGTATCTGCGGATCATCCATTTCCGCTACAGATTTCTTCCTTTATCTTACCTTATTCTTCTGATTTTGACTATACAAAAAATGCCGGCATGTGTCTGTTTCGGGCAGACATATGCCGACATTTGCTTTATTCTTACTATGAAATCTTACTCTAAGATATGCTCTCTTCCCATGGATATAATCATTCTGACATGGTCATCTGCCAGGGAATAAAAGATGGATTTTCCCTCTCTTCGGTTCTTTACGAGCTTGTTCTGCTTAAGGATGCGAAGCTGATGGGACACTGCGGACTGGGTCATATTCAGGACTTTTGCCAGATCGCAGACACAGACTTCGGATTCAAACAAGACAAACAGAATACGGATACGGGTAGAGTCTGCAAAAACCTTGAAGAGATCTGCCAGATCATAAAGTTCTTCTTCATCCGGCATGGTCTCATTCACGATCTTAAGCAGATCTTCGTGGATTTCCTGGCATTCGCAGGTTATTTCTTCTTTCTCTTCTGCCATAAACAGTCTCTCTTTCTTATAATTTCTTTTTACAGACGTTTTACAAAAAGGGTACGGATCGCATTCAGGACTGCAAGCACCATGACTCCGACATCTGCAAAGATCGCTACCCACATGTTTGCAATACCAACTGCACCCAGGATCAGGCAGATCACTTTGATACCGATCGCAAAATAAATATTCTCATATACGATACGCATACATTTCTTTGCGATACGGATCGCCTTGACGATCTTCATCGGGTCGTCATCCATCAGGACCACATCGGCTGCCTCGATCGCAGCGTCGGAACCCATAGCTCCCATTGCGATACCGATGTCTGCTCTGGAAAGTACCGGTGCATCGTTGATTCCGTCACCAACGAAGGCAAGTTTCTCTTTTTCTGATTTTTTCGCGAGAAGTTCTTCTACTTTGCTTACTTTGTCAGCCGGAAGGAGTTCGCTGTATACACGGTCGACACCAAGTTCACCGGCAACCTGCTGTGCAACTCTGTCAATATCACCTGTCAGCATGACGGTTTCTTTGATACCATTTTTCTTAAGGTTTGCGATCGCATCTTTGGAAGTCGGTTTCGGAACATCGGAGATCAGGATGTGGCCTGCATAAGCTCCGTCGATCGCCACGTGGATGACGGTTCCTACCTGATGGCACTCTACTGCTTCTACGCCGATGCGCTTCATCAGCTTAACATTTCCGACTGCAACCGGAGTTCCGTCTACTTTTGCTGTAACACCGTTGCCGCTGATCTCCTCTACATCTGTCACGCGGTTCTGATTGATCTCTTTGCCGTAGGCAGTTTTGAGGCTGCGACTGATCGGATGTGAGGAAAAGCTTTCTGCAAGTGCTGCGTACTCGAGGATTTTGGACTGTTCCATGGTGTTGTGATGGACACCTGCTACTTCGAATACACCCTTGGTCAGAGTACCGGTCTTGTCAAATACGACGTATTTTGTCTCGGACAGAGTCTCCAGATAGTTGGAGCCTTTGACCAGGACACCTGCGTTGCTGGCCCCGCCGATTCCGGCAAAGAAACTCAGCGGGATACTGATCACAAGTGCACACGGGCAGCTGATTACAAGGAAGGTCAGTGCACGGTAGATCCACTGGCTCCACATTGCAGGATTGTGAAGGATCACAAGGTTTACAATCGGCGGCAGGACTGCAAGTGCGAGCGCACCGTAGCAGACTGCCGGGGTATAATAGCGGGCAAATTTGGAGATAAAGTTTTCGGATCTGGATTTACGGGAACTGGATTCCTCGATCAGTTCCAGGATCTTGGAAACGGTAGATTCATCAAATTCTTTGGTTGTTCTGATCTTGAGTACGCCTGTCATATTGATGCAGCCGCTGATGATCTCATCACCTGGTTTTGCACTTCGCGGAAGACTTTCACCTGTCAGTGCACTGGTATTGAGGGTTGTGGTTCCTTCTACGATCACACCGTCGAGCGGGACTTTTTCACCTGGCTGTACGACGATGATGGAACCGATCTCAACTTCATCCGGGTCAACTTTTTCCAGTTTACCATCGTTTTCGATATTGGCGTAGTCCGGGCGGATATCCATCAGTTCGGTGATGTTTCGGCGGCTCTTGCCGACCGCATAGCTCTGGAAAAGCTCGCCGATCTGGTAGAACAGCATAACGGCTGTGCCTTCTTTGTAATCCTTCAGAAGGATTGCTCCGATAGTTGCTACTGCCATCAGGAAGTTCTCGTCAAATACCTGTTTGTTACGGATTCCCTTGAATGCTTTGATCAGGATATCATAGCCGATCACAAGATATGGGATCATGTAAAGTGCAAATTCCAGATAGCCGTCAACTGAAAGCACGGACAGTACTGCGATCAGTACGAAAGCTATGATGATGCGGGTCAGCATTTTTTTCTGCTTTTTGTTCATGTTCTCTCCTCCTTCACCCATTTGATAAAGATGCCCTGCCGCATCCGCAGCAGAGCATTCTCATTGTTCTTATAAGTAGATCTCGCAGTCGTCTTCAACTTTCTTGCAGTTCTTGAGGACTTCTTTCATAACGCTGTCCGGATCCTGGCCTTCTTCGAATTCTACTTTCATTTTGAGCATCATGAAGTTTACGCTTGCATCCTTAACACCTGCTGTGTTCTTGGCAGCTTCTTCCATTTTGTTTGCACAGTTTGCGCAGTCAACTTCGATTTTGTAAGATTTCTTCATAGTGGTGATCTCCTTTTTCTTCATAGATGTTTTATTCACGTTTTCACATGAACACTTATTCATATGTTTGATTGTATTATACCATCTTGTATAGAAATGTCAATATGTTTTCGCAAAAAAAGAAACCACCGGGAACGGAAATTTATTCCGTTCCCAATGATTTCCTGGTTTTCTCAATCTTTTACAAACACTGCGACTGCTTCCGTCCACACGGTTTCGCAGAACTGGTCTACACAACAGGCTTTCTCAAGACGGTAGCCTGCCTGAAGAAAGGCTTCGAGGTCTCTGGCGAGGCTGGTAGCTTTGCAGGAGACGTAGACGATGCGGTTTACACCGTAGGAAAGGATCTTCGGCAGTGCTTTCGGGTGGATTCCGTCGCGCGGCGGATCAAGAACGATCACGTCCGGTTTCTCGGTCAGGTCATCGAGGACCTTAAGAACGTCACCGGCGATAAATCTGCAGTTATCAAGACCGTTGAGTTTCGCATTCTCTCTCGCTGCTTCCACGGCATCCTCCACGATCTCAACACCGATCACTTCTTTTGCCACTGGCGCGAGGAGCTGGGCAATCGTGCCTGTTCCGCTGTACAGGTCAAAAACTTCCATTCCACTGGTATTCTGAATGTAGTCTCTGACAACATTATAGAGCACTTCCGCTGCCAGTGAGTTCGGCTGGAAGAAAGAAAATGTACTGATGCGGAATTTCAGCCCAAGCAGTGTCTCATAAAAATAGTCCTGTCCGTAAAGGATTCTTGTCTCATCACTCTTGACCACGTCAGAAAGCGAATCGTTGATGATGTGCATGATCCCAACGATCTTTCCTTCCAGCGGCAGTGCCAGAAGCTGTTCCTTAAGCGGTTCCAGATCGTATTCCTCCTGGCTGGTAGTGACAAGATGTACCAGGATCTCGCCGGAGGTCACGCCACGTCTCAACATCAGATGGCGGAGATAGCCCACATGCTGGAGTTTACGATAATAGGAAGCACCTTTTTCCTGAAAAAATGTGCGTACACAGGTCAAGATATCTGTCATATCCTTATGGACCAGTCTGCAGTCATCCGTGTTTAAGATGTCATAAGTGCTGCCCTTCTTGTGCAGACCGAGAGAAAGCGGTCCGTCCTTGTATTCATCACCAAAGGAAAATTCCATCTTGTTGCGGTACCCAAATTCGATCGGGCTTCCGTGGATTCCTTCCCATTCAAAATCAGCCTTACCTTCTGCGTCTGTCTGTCCGCCCTGGATGAGTGCATCTTCCAGAAGCTCACGGATCTGTCTGTCCTTCATCTCAAGCTGATTCTCGTAGGACATTGTCTGGTACATGCATCCGCCGCATGCAGGAAAGTTGCTGCATACCGGCTCTCTTGTCTCAAGCGGGGATTTCTCCAGAACTTCCAGGATGCGTCCCTGCACCCTGCCGGAGCGTTTCTTCTGGATCATGAACCGTACATTCTGTCCCGGGATCCCATTCTTGATCAGGACTTTCTGATCATCCACCTGGACATAACCTTTGTTTGGAAAGTCTACTTTTTCTATAATGCCTTCGTAAATTTCACCTTTTTTCATTTCACTTATTCCTTATCTTACTTTTATATTTACAGTAAAACAGCCCCGGTTATCTGCCGGAGCTGCTCAAAATCCAAGTTACTTTTCACCGTAGCCTGCTTACTCTTCTTCGTCCTCGAAATAATCATCAAAGTCGTCGTCGAAATCTTCTTCAAAATCCTCCAGATAATCTGGTGTGAAGAAACGGTAAACTGCAAATGCGATACCTGCTACTGCTGCAACTGCACCGATGATTGCCAGCACCCAGAGAACTGTGTTTTTCTCTTTTTCTTCTTCTTTCTTGTTCAGGGTAGAGAGTAATTCCTCGATTTTGGCATTCATGTTTAAATTATTCAGATTCATTGTACGCACCATCCTCTCGCTCGATGTCAATTTTTATAGAACATAGTATATCACTATTCTGAAATTTTTACCATATGTTCTATAAAAAAGTTACTTCAAAAATCCGCGAAAAATTCTCATCCTTTCTCCAGAAAAGGTGCACTGCCTATCTTACTGCCTATCTGAACCTTTGTCTCCACACCTTCCTGTGAATTCGTCAGCAGATCCTGATCTGGAACCACGCATCCTTTCTGCGTCATATAAATAATCGTTGACCCGCCAAATGCGAAGTTCCCTTTCTCCTGACCGCGGTCCACATGGTCACATACCGGGTGGTTTTCAATCTTTCCGACCATCAATGCACCAACTTCCATCATCAGGAGCGTTCCGAAATGCTCGGACTTCATAAGTGAATACTCCCGCGTATTTTCCTTATAAATAGGATATACATCATTCGCGGCCGGATTCACTGTATGCAGAACCCCCGGTATTCTCCGTCGCACAGACTCCCTGCCACTGTCAACATAGATATAACGATGATAATCATCCACACTGAGCCGGAACACCCACAGATATCCACCTGCAAACCTTCTCGCAAGTGCTTCACTCCGAAGAAGGCTTCCTGCCGTATATCGTGTATGCTTGATCGTAACTTCTGTCTGCTCACTGACCGGATAAACACTCAGCCGACAGTCACATGGGCTGATAAAGTGTGTCTCATCCATGTCGATCGTGCGCGCGCCTTTCCGAAGCTTTCTCGTAAAAAAGTCATTATAAGAACGATATCTCCGCAGCTCATAATCCTTCATATTGATTCCGGCTTTTCTGATAAAAGGATCGATTGCCAGAGTAGAGATCCCGGAATCCAGAAACCTGCCGCCAAGTTTCGAAACTGACGGTGACACCAGCGGCTTCAGCAGACATCTCCCCGCTGCACTTCCATAAAGCTTCTCCAGGAATTTATCCTGACCGGTGCTTTCCTCCCATTTATGCCCCTGACGGTCTGCCGTGTATCGCATGGCTCAGGCTCCTTTCAGTTTTTGTATTCTGTAAAGATTATATTTTGCCCACCATCCTTCTTTGTAGAGAAGGATAAAAAGAACTGCCACAGCCACAACTGCTACCAGTATGACCAACTCGCGGTTTGTCGGCTTGCGGAAACGAAAATCCAGGATAAAAAGGAAGCCCACCAGAAGCATTGCAAAATGGAGGCATCCGAGAAAATAACGGAATCCCGGGAAAAACACCGAAACCATAAACAGAAGCGGCATGATCACAGACATGGATGTGATCGGAAGTCCCTGATAATATTTACGGTTCTCGCTTGTCTCGCTCTGTCTCTTTTCTTCCATTACGTTAAAATATGCCAGCCTGATCACGCCTGCCACACCATAAAAAGCAAGGATCATCAGACTGTAGATCTTGCACATTCCAAGCTGGTATCCCAGAATGATCGGAAAAATGCCAAAACAGACAATATCGCAGAGGGAATCGATCTGAATCCCAAAAGCCTTCTCATCATCTGTCCGGTTCTTTTTTGTCCGGGCGATCTTGCCGTCAAACATATCACATAATCCTGAAAATGCAAGGCAGAACACTGCCAGCGGCAATTTCCCATCTATTGCAAAAAACATGCCCATGATCGAAGAGATCAGGCTTATGTACGTTACCACTACTGTATAATCATAAAATCCAATCATTCATACTACCCCTGTTTTTCATTTGTTTTCTGACCTATCGTCAGCTGCGCTATTACTGTAAAAAACGCACTGATAAAGAGTTCCCCATAGTATCCCAGTCCCCTGCTCAGTACCATTCCAGGAAGCAGAAGGCTTCCAAAAACAGGCACAAAAATATTCAGGAACAGTGTCTCGCTGATTCCCATTCCTCCCGGAAGGGGTAGCATGTCAACAGAAACAGAAATCACCGCCTGCAGAAACAGGACCGTCCAGAATCCCGTTCCACTGAGCGAAAAAGCCCGGTACACAAACCAGGTGACCGCAAACAGAGCCATTCTCTGTGCAAATGTGATCAGGATCACATGAAAGATCACCCGCGGATGAGTTCTTAAATACGCAGCAGTTTCTCTGTAAGTATCCATAGAATCTTCCAGCTTCTTAAGTCTGCTGTGTTTTTTGCGGACAATATGCAGTTTCTCCAGGATCTTAAGACCCTTTACCAGAAAGTTTCTGGCAAGATCCGGATGAAACACCAGCACTGTCATGAACGTAACACAAAAAATATTCAACGCCAGTCCCAGATAAAAGATCGGCAGGATCCCGGTCAGATAACGATGCAGAAAACCTCTGCCAAAGACCGCGATCCCGACTCCGATCGCCACCAGCACAAACTTGTAAGTGATCGTAACGATCATCAGGATCACTGTTGCCACTGGGATTGAAATCTTTTCTTTCTTCATATAGTAGATCTGCATCGGCTGTCCGCCGCTTGCAGACGGCGTGATACAGCTGAAGAAAAAACCTACCGATGAAAACAGAAAACAGACTCTTTTCCTGAGATGGATCCCATAGGAACGCATCATATACCAGATGATGATCGATTCACCCCATATAAAAAAAGCTACCAGTGCCACTCCCGGCAGAAGCCAGATCTTGTCTGCGCTCTGAATCGCATCCATAACTGCCCCCAGGTCCTCTCCATGAAAGACACCATAGATCGTCAGCCCAAATACTACGACCAGAAATATCGTATTAAAAATTATCTTTTTTGTTTTGTTCATACGCAGCTTACCCTTCTGTAATCTTCAGGATCTTTTTCTCGATCCTGCTGCCAAGTTTCTCATAGATCCTGTACAGTTGTGTCTTCCTTCCGATAAAGAAACACAGTTCTGCCAGAAGAATACCGCCTGCCACATCAACGATCACATGCTGCTTCGTCAGAAGTGTCGATGCAAATACAAGGACTGCGATCACCATGGATACTCTCTGATACCATACCGGAATCTCTTTTCTTCCGCGAATGCCAAGATAGCAGAACCAGCTCACAAGACAGTGGATAGACGGGAACAGGTTATCTGCCGCATCTATGGAATACAGCCAGAGTGCTGCCTGGTTCCATAAGCCACCGTCTGCGATCAATGGTCGTGTATTTGTTGTGGGGTATGCAAGAAAAAAGCCAAGGCAGATACATCTTGATATAAAATCCCCTGTAAAAAACTGGTACACACTGCGTCGCTCCTGCCTGGCAATCAGAATATAATTGACAGCCCAGAAAAGATAGCAGCCGAAATAGATCACAAGAAACTGCGGGACAAAAGGAAGGCTTCTGTCCACGCCGGTCTCGATATTGTGGTGATACCATCCGCCTGCGATCATTCTGGAGCCGGAATAAACAAGACAATTAAATACAAAAGAAAAAATAAGTGGAAAGACTCCATAAGCCGGGAGTATCCTGGTGATACCTTTCATAACTTTCTTCATTATATACTCCCTTCATCTTTCTCATGTAAACAGTATATCATCCTCGGACCGGGTAAGCAACCAAAGTCCGAAAACATTAAGAATTCTTAAGAAAAAGGTCAGATTTTCTTCAACTTTGCAAATCCTGCAAACATTTTTTTGACTCCGACCTTGTCAAAATCTACGGTTACTTCATAATCTCTGCCGCCTTCTACGATATCCCTGACGATACCAACGCCAAATTTGATATGACGGACGGTGTCTCCTACGCCGTAATCCAGTGATGCCGCCTTGGTGACTTTGAAGTTCTGTGCTTCAAACGGTTTCGCGCGGAAGGTCTGACGCATCTGCATGTAGCTGTTCTTAGGGGATGGTGTCTCCTGCATGGACGGCTTATGTTCCTGAATGGTCGTTCCAAGCTCTACCAGCTCCCTCGGAATCTCACGGACAAATCTGGATACTTTGTTGTACTGTGTCTCTCCGCGGACCAGGCGCTGGCGGGCACTGGTCAAGGTCAGTTCTTTCATTGCTCTTGTGATCCCCACATAGCAGAGCCTGCGCTCCTCCTCCATATCTGTAGGATCATCTGAGAAGATACACATGCTGCTCGGGAACATTCCATCCTCCATGCCTGCAAGGTAAACATACGGGAATTCCAGTCCCTTGGCACTGTGCAGAGTCATGAGCAGAACGTAATCCTGATCCGGATCTACTGTATCAATATCTGCGATCAATGCGATCTCCTCCAGGAATCCGGAAAGTGTTGCTTCTCTGCCCTCTGCCTTCATTGCTTCCTCATAGGAAACAGTCTTGGAGATCAGCTCGTCGATGTTCTCGATCCTTGCTCTGGATTCCTCTGTATCCTCTGCTTTGAGTTCATCCACGTATCCGGTGAGGTCGATCACTTCTTCCAGGATCTCTGTAACGCTGTATGCCTGTGCCTTGCTCTTGAGTGACTGGATAAAGGTAACAAATCCCTCAATCTTGTTCAGGCTCCTTCCGATGGATGGGACTTCCTCTGCCACTCTCAGAGCATCATAAAAGCTCACATTCATGTAATCCGCATAATCCTGCACACGTCCTACAGTCGTTGCACCGATTCCTCGTTTCGGTACATTCAGGATACGTCTGACTGCCAGATCGTCTGCGGAGTTATCGATCGTCTTGAGATAGCAGAGCAGATCTTTGATCTCTTTACGCGCGTAGAAGTTGATCCCTCCTACGATCTTGTATGGGATATTTGCCTTCAGGCACTTCTCTTCAAACAGACGGGACTGTGCATTGGTTCTGTAGAGGATCGCACACTCTCTGTAATCTGCCAGATGTTCTCTCTTTTTCTTTGCAATATCTCCGATCACGTATTCTGCTTCCTCGAATCCATTCATAAACTGGCGGAAGTGAAGTTTCTCTCCCTCTGGATTCTCTGTCCAGAGACGTTTCTCCTTACGTGCTGCATTGTTGGCGATCACCTCATTCGCCGCATTCAGGATGTTCTTGGTGGAACGGTAGTTCTGTTCCAGGCGGATCACTTTCGCATCCGGGAAAACCCGCTCGAATCCAAGGATGTTGCCAATGTTGGCTCCGCGGAATTTGTAGATGGACTGATCATCATCACCTACTACGCATAAATTCCCGTATCTCGCCGCAAGAAGGCTCACGAACTTAAACTGTACGGTGTTGGTATCCTGATACTCATCCACCATGATATAGCGGAATTTCTCCTGATAGGACTCCAGGACATCCCCGCAGTTCTGAAAAAGCTCTACGGTCTTGACCAGCAGATCGTCAAAATCCAGGGCATTGTTGCTCTTGAGTGCAGCCTGGTATTCGCGGTAGACCTGGGCTACTTTTTTCTGGTTAAAATCTCCTCCTGCATTCATCTCCATCTCATCCGGTGTGATCATCTCGTCCTTGGCATGGGAGATCTGTGCAAGAAGAGATCTCTCCTTGTATTTCTTGGTGTCGATATTTAATTTGCGGCAGATCTCCTTCATCAGAGTCTTCTGGTCATCGCTGTCATAAATGGTGAAACGATTGTCATATCCAAGCCTGTCAATATAGCGGCGCAGGATGCGGACGCAGGTAGAGTGGAAGGTCGCAACCCAGACGCTCATTCCATCCGCTCCTGTCAGCTTATCCACACGCTCTCGCATCTCCTGTGCTGCCTTGTTGGTAAAGGTGATCGCAAGGATGTTGAATGGATTCACGCCCTTGTCAGCGATCAGGTGGGCAATCCTGTGTGTCAGCACTCTCGTCTTGCCGGAACCTGCTCCTGCAAGGATCAGAAGAGGCCCCTCTGTATGAAAAACAGCCTCCTGCTGAGGCGGATTCAGTGTGTCATATATACTCATTTAAAAATTTCTCCTGTTTCTGTTAAACGTTCATAAGTTATCTGTGTCGAACTGATGTTTTACGGTCTTTTTCTATTATACATGAAAGTCCCGGGAGGGTAAAGGAAATTCCTTCGACAAGGATAAGATTCCCACATTGCCAGCTTTTCGCCATATAATGCAAAAACAGAGAAACCAGTCTGCCCGGTCTCTCTGTCCTGTAAAACTTAATATGCAGTTCGTTTATTTCGCTGTGATGTGATAATTCCAGCTCTGGTATTCTTTCTTTGCCTCTTCCAGAAGAATACCGCCGTGCATAAGCGCACCGCCCGGATATTCCACTCCATTTACCAGATACATCTGATTTTCTTTAAGTCCGCGGAGTCTGATCCTTACTCCCGGGTCGTTTGCACGTACTCTGGATGCCACGACACTTACAAGCGCTTCGTTTCCGTCTTCACTTACAAACTCCCATGCCGCGTAAGGGCCTTCCTCCATCGCATTGGTCAGTCTGTAATAATCTCCAAAGTGGATCACATCATAATATTTCTTAAATTCCTCGATCTGACCACGGATCTGCGTTTTTTCTTCTTCTGAAAGTTTCGCCGGGTCCAGCTCATATCCGAAGGTTCCTGCCATCGCTACGGCTGCTCTTGTCTCAAACGGTACGAAACGTCCTGTCTGATGGTTCGGGCAGGCGGATACATGAGATCCCACTGCGCTGACCGGATAAGCAAATGAAGTTCCATACTGGATCTTCAGACGCTCGATCGTATCGGTGTCATCGCTGCACCAGATCTGAGAAGTATAATGGAGCATTCCGGCATCAAATCTTCCGCCGCCTCCGCTGCAGCCCTCGATCAGCATATCCGGATATCTCTTTCCGAGTCTGTCCAGAAATTCATACAGACCAAGAACATAACGGTGCGGAACCTCTCCCTGGCGGTCTGCCGGAAGTGCTGCACAGTAAATATCACTGATGCTTCTGTTAAAATCCCATTTCAAATAATCGACATTCGCTTTGTCCAGGACCTTGGTCATCTCATCAAAGATATGATTTCTGACATCTTCTCTGGAAAAATCAAGCACAAGCTGGTTACGTCCACGGTTCGGTCTTCTGCCCGGCACGGTAAACGCCCAGTCCGGATGTGCACGGTAAAGGTCACTGTCCTCTGATACACATTCCGGCTCGTACCAGATACCGAATTTCATTCCCAGGTCGTGGATACGGTCTGCCAGTTCACTTAAGGTACATCCAAGCTTTTTCTCATTTACCTGCCAGTCGCCAAGACCGCTGTTGTCATCGTCACGCTTGCCAAACCAGCCGTCATCCATAACAAACAGTTCCACGCCACAGGAAGCTGCCTCTTTTGCCATCTCAAGAAGCTTGTCTCCCGTAAAGTCAAAGTAAGTTCCCTCCCAGTTATTGATCAGGACCGGTCTTCTCTCAAGCTTGAATCTTCCCCTGCAGACATTCTCTCTGACTGCCTTATGATAACAGTTTGACATTTTTTCAAAACCATCTGCACTGTATGTCATCATAACTTCCGGTGCCCAGAAGGTTTCCCCTTCTTTCAGAAGAAACTCAAAGTTTTCCGGATGGATTCCCATGATAAGTCTGGTCTGGTCAAACTGATCCTTCTCTGCTGCCGCAAGGAAATTTCCGCTGTACAGAAGAGAAAACCCATAGCATTCCCCTGAAGTTTCTGTTGCATTCTTATCCGCCAGCATTACAAATGGATTGTACTGATGGCTGGATGCACCGCGAAGGCTTCCGACAGACTGCACACCGTGGTGGATCGGTGTTCTGGAAAGCTGTCTCTCCATCTCATGTTTTCCATAGAAAGTCATCCAGTCCCAGTCTCCATACGGCTGGTCCAGGCAGAGGGACATCACACGCTCAAGCTGAACCGGTACCTGACCGTGGTTTTCCACGCTGACACTTCTTGTGATGACATCCAGGTCTTTCACAACTCCATAGTACAGTTTTACTCTGACATCCTGCACATCATCACGAAGAGTGATCACGAGAGTCTCTGCCTCGTTTTCGTCTGCATACATTGCCGGAAGTCCCGGAATGGAATATTTTCCCTTGATGATCTCATAGCCTTCATAGCGAAGTCCCAGAGTTCTTGTTCCATTGTCATAGCGGATATCGAGTGCACTCTCACGATAGTCTCCGCTTCCAAAAGAAGAATATTCCTGCGGCAGAGTATCTGTGGAGTATGTCCTGTCCCCTGCTGCCTCGTCCGGATTTCCGGAAAAACCGTGATCTCTTCTCTGGATCAGATAGGAGTAATCACAAATGTCTGTTTTTCTTCCATAGTAGGTGTGAAGCAGGATTCCTTTGTCGTCCGCTTTCATCTGGTACATGCTGTTCTTTGTGCACAGAGTGAACAGTCTGTTTTCTTTGTCAAATACGATTGCCATAGATGTCTTCTCCTTTTGATAAGTTCATGATTAAGTTTATTTTACCGCTCCATTGACAACACCGTTGAGTATCTGCTTCTGGCATACCAGATAGAAAATCACAATTGGTATCAGTGCCAGCAGGTAGGATGCAAAGGCGAGGTTATAATTTGTTCCAAACTGTGTCTGGAAATTCAACTGTGCAAGCGGAAGTGTGTTTTTACCGGTTCCGGACATCATGACGAGTGGGGTCATAACATCATTCCATGTTCCAAGTGCAGTTAAAACTGCCACTGTCGCATGCATTGGCTTCATGATCGGGAAAACAATACTCCAATAGGTCTTCCATGTACTTGCACCGTCTACTTTTGCAGCTTCTTCCAGTGCCATCGGAATATTTTTGAGATAACCGGAATACAGAAGAAGATTCATTGGCATATAGAATACCACATAAAGCACGATCACACCAACCCTGTTTCCGATTCCCATCTGAGAAGTCTGTTTTACAAGCGGCATCATCAGGATCGCGAATGGAACGAACATACCGCTCACGATATAAAGATAAGAAAATTTATAAAATTTGCTGTTTGCCATGTTTCTTCCGATCGCATATCCGGCAATAGAATGAATCAGAATGGCAAGTACCACTGTCACAATTGTGATCAGCAGAGAGTTTCCAAGAGAATTCCAGAAATCTGTGACTTTCATTGCTTCTGTAAAATTCGAAAAGCTCCAGGAGGACGGCAGGGAAAGTGCTCCTGCAATATCATTTGTCATCTCGGACGGCTTTTTGAATGCAATGATCACTGCCATATATAATGGAAAAAAGATCGTGATACATCCAAGGATCAAAAGGATTGTAACCGGCCAGTTGGTTTTGCCTGGCATCTGACTGTTCTTTTTCATTATAACTGTTCCTCCTTTTTATTCATAAATGTAAGCTGGAATACAGAAATTGCAACAATGACTACGAAGAAAAGTACTGCATTCGCACTCTGGAAACCAAACTGTCCTCCATCCATTCCGTTTCTGTAAATAAGATAGGAAATAGACTCTGTACTCTGTGCCGGACCACCCTTTGTCAAAGACATGATCTGGTCGAATACCATGAGGAAGTTTTTCATGCAGAGAACCATATTTATGGTAAAAAAAGGAATGATCAGCGGAAAAGTAAGGTTTTTGAACTTGCTCCATCCGGTTGCACCATCGATCGCGCCTGCCTCATAAACATCCTCCGGAACGGTCTGCAGACCTGAGATATAGATGATCGTGTTCATGGCGATCGCCTGCCATGCTGCAACAATTACGATTGCAAACCATGCTGACTTTGTGCTCGCAAGCATACTGCTTTTGAGAAATCCGATTCCCAGGTTTTCTCCGATCGTCGGGAGAATATATGTGAAAATAAAACTGAAAATATAGCCTACAACAAGTCCTCCGAGAACATTCGGGATAAAATAGATTCCACGGAGTGCACTTTTTGCACGGATCTTGCTGTTCAGGCCAAGTGCAAGGATCAGACTTATCACATTGACAATGATCGTTGCCACGATTGCAAATTTAAACGTAAACAGATAAGATTTTCCTACGCGTGCATCCTGAAAGAGGTCAATATAGTTTCTGAGTCCTACCCATTCGTAACTTCCATATCCCTTGAAGTTCGTAAAGCTGTAGATGAAGCCTTTGATCAGCGGCAGTGTATTAAAGGCAAAAAACAGGATGAGCACCGGAATGGTGATCAGCATAAATGTACGTTTTCTTTCATTTCCTTTCATGATTCATTTCCTCCCTCTCCATGTTCTTCCTCATACTTCTGGACTTTTCGTATCAGGTCACGGTTGTAGCGTATCCAGTCTTTATCGAATTTCGCAAGGAAGCTGTCTGCGTCACCATCCATAAGATAGGTCTGGATCATTGCATCTACGGCCATTTCTGACGGATAATGGTGATCCTGGTAGTCTGTCATTTTGTCGTTTTCGATGTATTCTTTCACGCCGTCAAGCATGGACGGAAGTTCAAAGTCACCTTCCTTGCATGGAACTGCATTCTGCTCGTCCAGGTAAATCTGAATATTTTCATCCTCAAGCATAAATCGCAGAACTTCATAAGCGGCTTCTTTATTTTTGCAGTCCTTCATAACCGAAAATTGAAGGTCTACACCAGAATTCAGCACCTGTTCGTCTGCATTGTCGTTTGCCGGAAATACGAAGGAATCAATCTGCATATCCGGATTCACAGACAGAATCTGCGGAACTGCGTAGCTTCCGATACAGTACATTGCAGATTCCCCTCTTGCAAAAGCAGTGCAGGCATCGTTGTAACTGAATGCATATGGATCATTCTGTGCATATGGAAGCAGCTGGATGATCTTGTCGGCAAGCTCTCTGTATTCTTCTGAAAAAGTTGTCGTTCCTTTGTTGACCTGCTGGCAGACATCTGCCGGTGAGAGGTCACACGCCATGGCATTCCACGGTGCAAGACAGGTCCATGTATCCTTAAAACCAAAGTACAAAGGAAGCTGTCCTGAAGCCTGGATTGTATCCAGAAGTTCTATGAATTCATCCCAGGTTGTCGGGATCTCCCAGCCATTTTCTTCGAACATTTCTTTGTTATAAAGAATTCCTGCTGCATTTGCCACATACGGGACTGCGTAAGTACCATCTTCCGGAATAAATTCCAGGTTTTTATCGATATCTAAGTAGGACTGTTTGATGTCTTTCAGACCATCAAAATCTGAAATATCCACCAGCATATCAGAATCCAGGAAATTGGAATAGTTCACATCTCCACCAATTCCAATGATATCCGGCTGATCTTCCTTGATAAATCTTGTCTTGAGGATTGTCATTGCCTCATTCGGTGATTCAATCGTCAGTTCGATGTCATCATGGGTTTCGTTAAATTTCTCTTCCATCTTTTCGAAGGCTTTGACTGCCTCCGGTTTGTACTGAACCATTTCTATCTTTGTTTTGCCGTCAGAAGTTTTTGAGGAATCTCCACATCCGGCAAGAGCAAGTCCTGCTCCCATAAGAACTGTTCCTGCAAGAATTAATTTTTTCTTCATTGCACTTCTCTCCCTTCCTGTTTTTCTTTTAATACCACGGCCATAGTATTTTGGATCCTGAACGGATTTCCATCACTCTTCATCTAAAATAATATCATCTGGACTTCTTTCCGTAAATATTCTCATGACAGCACTTTTATACCTTTATTCGTTTTTTAAAGAATAAAGTTGAAGTATAGACTCATTATGGTATATAATATAGAAAAACATGCAAATTTCGTGTATTACTAACAATTTTAATTGATATTTTTTAGTAATATTAACCAGTTTCTATGTTTCATGGAGGATAAAATATGGATAAAGTCTTGTTTCATATGTTTTCAGATGACCGTTTTATGGATCTTACACTCTACCAGTATGGATATGAACAGTGTCTTCCACTACACTCCTACGGTCCTTTTGTACGAAACCATTTCCTGTTCCATTATGTTATTTCAGGTAAAGGAACACTCCTGGTTGATGATGAAAATTCCCAGTCTACGGAATACCAGCTTCAGGGCGGAATGGGATTCCTGATTGAGCCCGATTGTGTAAATACTTATTTTGCCGACCGCAAAGACCCATGGGAATATGCCTGGATCGAATTCAGCGGACTCCGGGCAAAGGAGATTCTGGAGGGCTCCGGTCTTTCTTCTGACTCTCCGGTCTATCTTCCACGCACACCACAGGATGGGGAGCGGCTCAAAAATGAGATTCTGTATCTTGCCACACACGCTCAGGAATCTTCCTATCATCTGATCGGGCATCTTTATCTTATCATGGATGCACTGGTCAGCGGATCGTCTTCCAGGCGGCACACCCAGGGAGGCAAACGTGCACAGTTTTACACGAACGAAGCTGTGACCTTCATCGCCCAGAATTATTCCCGTGCGATCACGGTCGAGGACATGGCTCGCCGCTGCAATCTGGATCGGAGTTATTTTGGCAAGGTTTTCCGTGATGTCCTCGGACAGTCTCCACAGGAATTTCTCATCCAGTACCGTATGGAAAAAGCTGCCGAACTTCTCAAGATCACAGATCTTTCTGTGGGCGAGATCAGCAGGCAGGTCGGCTATCCCAACCAACTCCATTTTTCCAGAGCTTTCAAGAATTTTTATGGAATCTCACCCCGTACTTACCGCCAAAATAACAAATTCCTTTAGAAAAATGTTTACAAGTAGTATTTAAAACTATATAATAAGGGGCATAAGAGAGAGGAAAGTGGTATTTATGTCAACAAATAATGAGGCGATGATCAGACATATTCTGGACTGGGTTTCCGGAATTGGATATATTAAACCCGAGGATATTCCGAATATTGATCTTTATATGGATCAGGTAACGACTTTCATGGAAGAGCAGCTTGCACATTCCAAGCGATATCAGGAAGACAAGATTCTCACCAAGACCATGATCAATAACTATGCCAAGAATAATCTTCTTCCGTCACCGGTGAAGAAGCGTTATTCCAAAGAGCATCTGCTGGTTCTGATCTTTATTTACTACTTCAAGAACATTCTTTCTATCAATGATATTCAGACTCTTCTGAATCCGATCACGGATAAATATTTTAAATCTCAGGAGAAGCTGGATCTGACTTCTATCTATGAGGAAGTTTTCAGCATGGAGAAAGAACAGATTGAAGTTCTCAAGAAGGAGCTTCTGAAGAATTATCAGACTGCTCAGAATACGTTTACGGATGCTCCGGAGGATGAGCAGGATTTCCTGAAATTATTCTCTTTCATCTGCCTGCTCAGTTTTGATGTCTACATGAAAAAAACGATCATCGAGCAGACGATCGACAGTCTTCGAGAAAATGACCCAAAGAAAAAGAAATGATTTCACTCAAATAAAAAGAGGTTCCCGCCGCAGTGTGACGGGAACCTCTTTTGTTATTTAGTATAAATAATTCTTGTTTACATAGCCGGATTTGTTCAGTTTCGGTGCATATACATACCAGTAGGTGCTGTCGCTGGTATCCTGTACCTGCACGGTGTCTCCGCTGTAAAGCTCTCCGATCTCATTGCTGTCATCGTATGCCTTGGCGGTACGAAGTGCAAGATATCCTTTGCTTACACTGACGGTCTTGGTTACTACAGAAGGAGTGCTGCTGCCTGCGCCTACGAGATAGTTGCGGTTTACGTAGCCGGATTTGTTAAGCTTCGGAGAATATACATACCAGTAGGTACTGTCGCTTGAATCCTGTACCTGTACGGTATCTCCGCTGTAAAGTTCTCCGATCTCGTTCTTATCATCGTATGCCTTGGCGGTACGAAGCGCGAGGTATCCTTTGCTTACGCTGACGGTATAGCTGGCTCCGCCTGTGTTTGCTGTTCCACCGCCAACCAGATAGTTGCGGTTTACATAGCCGGATTTGTTAAGCTTCGGGGAATATACGTACCAGTAGGTGCTGTCGCTGGTATCCTGTACCTGTACAGTATCTCCGCTGTAAAGCTCTCCGATTTCATTCTTATCATCGTATGACTTGGCTGTACGAAGTGCGAGATATCCCTTGCTTACACTGACTGTGTAATTGCTTCCTCCTGTGCTGCTTCCGCCGCCAACCAGATAATTGCGGTTTACATAGCCGGATTTATTCAGTTTTGCAGAATATACATACCAGTAAGTGCTGTCGCTGGTATCTGTAACTTCTACGGTATCTCCTGTGTAAAGCTCTCCGATCTCATTCTTATCATCGTATGCCTTGGCGGTACGCAGTGCAAGATATCCCTTGCTTACGCTGACTGTGTACATGGTTCCTGCAAAGCTTTCCCTTGCTGTTAATGGCAGGGATAAAGTGAAAACAAGTACAAAAAGTGCTGTCCATTTTAAAAATGTTGATTTTTCTTTCATAGTGATGCCCTCCTTTGGGAATATTATTTTTTACAATTCTCTCAGGAATTGTAAGAATCATAGATCTGTCTACTCAGAGATGCGATCGTACTCTGAGCTGCCCCCGGCTGTGGAACATTCTCTGACATAAATACAATGATCAGGTCATTCAGGTCATTGTAGATGATTCCTGCATCATTCTCGACATCCGAAAGTTCTCCTGTCTTGTTTGCAACGCTGACGCCTGACGGCATCTGTGCCGGGATCTTGTTTCTCCTGCTCTGTGCTGCAAGTAATGCAAATTCTGCCTGTGCGTGTGCATCAGACTGCTGATTTCCATCGTAAACTTCCTTGAGGAAGTGTCCGCAGTCTGAAACAGAGGTATAATTGTCATCGTACTGATTGCTTGCGAGGAGAAGTCTTCCCATATGTGTGCTGGAATATCCCTTATCACTGCAGAAATTATTAACTACATTCATTCCTGCACTGCTGTCTCCGCCTCCCAGATAACTTACCAGTGTGTTTGCCGCATCATTATCACTGACTGTTATCATGGAATTCAGGTTGGAATCTACGCTGGACTGTCCATACTGTCCCACAATACTGTCATAATTCTCATAAACAGCTCCCATGATATAAAGCTTGATCAGACTTGCTGCCTGCATTCTGGCATCCTGGATGGCTCCTTCGGTATTTTTCTCCAGGTCACATACATATACGGACCAGGTTCCATTTCCTGACGGAAGTGCAAGGCTTGACAAAACGCTCTGAAGTTTCTCATCAGTCCCGGCTGTCTCTGATGATGCAGAACTTCCAAATACGCTTCCTCCCTCTGACTCTGACGGCGGTGACAGGGTTCCCTGTCCCTCCTGGACTGTAGCTGTTTCATCCGGTGCCGGTTCCGGATGATGATCGGATTCCTCCGTTGTCTGTGTCTCTGCTGTGGCTTCTGCCGCATAACACGGCTGCACCATCAGACATGCTGTAATCAAACTGCTTACTGCGATTCTGGTTAAAGTCTTATTTTTCATTTTCTCTCTTCCTTATTTTCAGATACTTTTATTATAAGTTTTTTGTATAACAGTTGCAAGAAATTTGTTACCATTTACGGTAACTTATACCTTACTTCGTATCTTGCCAAAATACTGATTATAGCTTATCATAAAAGCGGCAGTTTTTGAAAATCAATTCTGCTCTCTGTATATATTTATTATAGCAGAGTGTTTCGCAAATTTGTAATTTTTATATACAAAAAACAGTTTTCAGGAGGTACTTTATGAAAAAATTTTTGACAGCACTGCTGCTTGGCAGCCTGATCTTTGTTTCACCGGCAGTCGTTTCGGCTTCTTCGGAAACCACCTATGAAAGTGAGGAAGGACAGGCCATGATCAAACCGCCGTCTTCTTCTGAACAGTCATCTGAAACAGAGGATGAAACGACAGATGAAACTGACGCGCAGGAAGAAGAGGGTACTATCAGTTCTTCTGATTCCTCATCTGGCATGGACTGGTCTGCTGCCAACACCGAAAACAGCAAAACTTCCAATCAGGGAAATTTCACAGTCTGTGTGGATGCCGGGCATCAGGGATCCTGGGTGGATATGAGCGCACAGGAACCAATGGCTCCTGGATCTTCCCAGACGAAAAACAAAGCTACGACAGGAACCAGCGGAAATTTTTCCAAAATTCCAGAATATGAAGTGAATCTGGAAGTTTCTCTTGTACTCCAGAAAGAGCTGATCTCACGTGGGTATAATGTTGTTATGACCCGTGAGGATAACGACACGGCTATCAGCAACAAGGAACGCGCGGAACTTGCTACGGAAAAAGGTGCTGATATCACGGTGCGTATCCATGCAAATGGCGATAACAGTTCTACTTCTTCCGGTGCGCTTACGATGGCTCCTACTTCTTCCAATCAGTATCTGGATCAGGATATCATTGAGAAAAGTAATACGCTTGCAAGCTGTATCATCAATCATTACTGTGATGCGACCGGGCTTGGAAATCTTGGGGTGATCTCTTCTGATAATATGACAGGAACCAACTGGAGTACTGTTCCTGTTGCGATCCTTGAGATGGGATTTATGAGTAATCAGAATGATGATCTGTATATCACCAATTCTGCAAATCATGAGACGATGGCGAAGGCAGTCGCGGATGGTATTGATGAGTATTTCAATATTGTTGCACCGGATACGGTTGCGATCGGGAAGCATCTTTCTGCACTTACAGATAAGATTGAAAAAGATTATGTGGATGTGCAGGAAAAGAAGGGTGAAAGCTGGGCTGTTTCTGTGATGGATCTTTCTACGCAGGCGTATAGTACGGTGAATGCGGAGAAGGCGATGAAGTCTGCGAGTGTTATTAAGGCGTTTATTATGGCGGCGGTTTATGATAAGATGGTTTATCCGGATGGAGCGGATACGGCTTCTGAGGAGTATGAGAAGACGTTGAAGCCGCTGCTTACGAAGATGATCACGGTTAGTGATAATGATGCGGCAAATGAGCTGGTGAGACAGCTTGGAAATGGGGATTTTGCTGCGGGGGCGGCTGTGGTTAATGAATTTTGTCAGGAGAGGGAGTATACCAGTACTCATCTTGGGAGGGAGTTCCTTGCGAATGAACCGACGGATGATAATTATGTGAGTGCTTCGGATTGTTGTCGGCTTTTGTCGGATATTTATAATGGAACGCTCGTTAATGAGAAGGCGGATTCCGATATGCTGGAATTGCTGAAGGGGCAGACTGTGAAGACGAAGATCCCGGTTGGGGTGCCGGATGGGGTTGAGACGGCGAATAAGACGGGGGAGCTTTCTGACGCAAAGCTGGGAGTGGTTGAAAACGATATTGCTATTGTTTTCGATGCCACGCACCCTTATGTGATTGCGGTGCTTTCCAATGATGTTAAAAGTAATGCGGATGCGCAAAATACTATTGCGAAGATTTCTAAAGATGTTTATGAGTTTATGACTTCGCAGAAGTGAAAAACCCCTGAGGGGGGAAAGTATCTCGGAGTCTGCGAAGGCCGAAGTTCCCCCCTCAGACTCCCCCCTTCTTGGCCCTTAACTTGACCCATATTTATACAAGATAATTTCGATAAGCAAGCAATGAATATAGTACATCCAGTCCTTGCCAGATAGAACGTACTCC
>NZ_FR886646.1:0-729 GCF_000436615.1 Blautia sp. CAG:237 | reverse complement strand
ACATATCCACATACATTACATACCCATTTTGCCATAATTTTGATCTCCTTTTCTTAATTAAGTTAGTTCTGTTTAATAATAGTAATAATTCTCAATAACTGTAGTTTCAATCTATCACATTGAATGCTCAAAGTCAAGCAAATGTCTGAAAATACATTATTTGTTCATACATTTCGGGCAAGTTCCGAAAAATCGTATATCGCATGCTGTGATCTTGCCGGAAAAGTTTCGACCGGCTTTCTCTATCAGATCGTCCATACCCTCTGTTTCCAGATCCAGGACATCTCCACAAGTTGTACACATGAAGTGACAGTGTGGTTCAACACAACCATCGAAATGATCTGCACCGCCGAAGTTGGACAGTTTCTGGATCTCACCGATCTCAGATAACAGAGAAAGGTTACGATATACGGTTCCCAGACTGATGTTGGGGTAGATTTTTTTCATATTTTCATAAACAACATCTGCGGTGGGGTGATCCTTACGGGTCATGAGAAATTCTTTGATCGATTCTCGCTGACGACTGTATTTCAATGTAGCCATATATCGCGTTTCCTTTCTGTAAATCAGTTCCTTAAATTATTCTCCGAAGTATCTTTTCAGTAATCCAGCGAATGCTTTGCCGTGTCTAGCTTCATCGCGAGCCATCTCATGTACTGTGTCATGGATCGCATCAAGGTTAGCAGCTTTGGCACGTTTAGCCAGGTCGAATTTACCAGCAGTAGCACC
>NZ_FR886645.1:0-15413 GCF_000436615.1 Blautia sp. CAG:237 | reverse complement strand
TCTCGGTAATTGAATTGCCGAGGATTCCCGCTTATTATCCTAAATATTTTTTTAAAGCTTTTACCTACAATCTATTATTTTTCAGGGAATTGTACTCTCCCGGGTTGCAGCCGAATCTTTTGCGGAAGGCGCTGGCAAAGCGGCTGGGGGTGCTGAAGCCTGCCAGTTCTGCGATCTGGGTCATGGAATACTGCCCGCTCTGTACCAGGGGGAAGCTTTTGTTAACGCGGTATTCTTCCAGGTATCCGGTGATTGTTTTTCCGGTCATTTTTTTGAAAAGACGGCAGCAGACTTCTCTTGATAAGTGAACCTGGTCTGCCAGTTCCTGGAGGGAAATTACTTCTGCAAAGTGGAGGTTGAGATAGTTCAGCATCTTTTCCAGACGTTCCAGTTTCTGCTGATTGGCTGGAATAAATTTTGTCAATTCCTGTCTGTGAGCATACAGGATCATGCTGAATACTTCGCACAGAAGCCCCTTGATCTTTAACTCGTAACAGAATGATTTCTGATCAAAAACAGTTTCCACCTGGTTCAGTTTCTGCAGGATTTCTTTTCCATTTTCGTCTGCTTCTGTCAGATGAATGCAGGGAACTGCTGAATTTTGCAGAAACGGCCGGAAACAATTCCGCTCGACATCGCTGCCGAAATCACCATACAGAAAATCCGGTCTTACAAGGATCGTACTGTACAAAGCCCTCTCGTTCCTCGGAGAACTGCAGCTGTGCGGCACATTTCGATTCAGCAGAAGCCCTTCTCCCGGTCTGACCCTGTAACTTTTCTGATAAACCTGATAAATTGCCTCGCCTTCTCTTGGGAGACTGATCTCCAGATCATTATGCCAGTGGATGGGAACATTTTTGCCTTCAAATGACCATAGATCATCATGATTTACTGTCATGGGAAAGGTTTCTGTTCCGTGTGCTTCAAGTTCTCTTCTTGTACTGTCTACCAGGATTTTTCTTTTTGCCATCTTGTAGTTCTCCAGCTTCTGTTGTTTTTTCCGCTTCCGAATTAAAATAAGCTCTTAATTATCATAAATAAATTCGATGATCTGGTCAATATCTGTATCAGAAACAACAATACCAGAATCGTATTTTACCATGTATTTCTCTATAATGAGGCGTGCAATAAAAAGCACGCAAACTACTATAAGGAGGTTTTCTTATGTCCAGACCAAAATCAAACGAAATGGATCTCACCGTCGGAAATCCGTTCTGGTCATTGTTAAAATTTGCTGTTCCGGTCATTCTCGGAAATCTGTTCCAGCTTTTTTATACACTCGCTGACTCTGTGATCGTCGGCAAGACTCTTGGTGCTGACTCTGATCTGCTGTCTGCTGGCTCACCAGATTCTCAGATGGATGCAGATCCCGGATGACATCTCCGGAGAAGCTTATGATTATATGTTCGTGGTCCTTCTCGGAACGGGCGCTACTGTTTTTTACAATATGATCTCAAACATGCTCCGTGCACTTGGTGACAGCAAAACTCCACTTTATTTCCTGGTGTTTTCTTCTGTTTTGAATATTTTTCTGGATATCCTGTTTATTGTACCGTTCCATATGGGTGTTGCGGGAGCTGCATGGGCTACGATCCTTTCACAGTTTCTCTCTGCCCTGTTCAGTCTGATCGTCAGGCTGAAAAACTTTCCGGTACTGCTGCAGTCGCCGGATATACGGCTGCTTCCAAGGCAGATCAGGTTTCAGTTCTTGTGAATAATGCCATGATGACTGCTATTTCCAACTATGTTGCCCAGAATTTCGGTGCGGGCAAAAGTGACCGTATACGTCAGGGTGTGCGGGCTTGTCTGATCCAGACAGAAACGCTCAATCTTATTATGTGCGTCGGCATTCTGCTCCTGCGTCATCCGATCGTGCAGATGTTCCTGTCCAATCCTACGAAGGAAATTTATCATTATTCCGATATGTATCTGACTGTTGTTGCACCGTTTTATTTTATCCTAGGGCTTCTTGCTGTTTACCGGACTTCCATCCAGAGTATGCAGAATGGGCAGGCTCCTTTTGCTGCCTGTATGATCGAACTGGTCATGCGTATCGCCGCTACCGTTGGTCTCTCCGGCATGATCGGATACACTTCTGTCTGCATCGCCAGTCCTCTCGCATGGATCGGAGCCTGCTCCCTGCTGATTCCGGTTTACTACAAGATGATGCGCAGAGCTTAACTGTTTATTTTTCTGCCGCCTTCTCGGCGTATTCTGTTGTTACGAGATCTTCATATGCTACTCGTTCATTCAGTTCACTGGCATCTTCGAGGATATCTTCCAGGAGTTCAAAACTCTCTTTTTCGAAGATAAGATTGGATTTCCAGGTATCCTGATCATAGTAACGTTTTACGATAGTCTTAACTGTGTCGAGGTCAGTTTCTGCAAACTGTGGTGCAATGACTTTCGCGATTTCTTCCGGGGTGTGAGTCTGGACATATTCCATGCCTTTCTGGAGAGCATTTGTGAATTTCTGGATGACTTCTGGATTTTTTTGCATGTAACTGGTCTTTGCACTGTAGGAAGTGTATGGAACATAGCCGGAATCTACTCCGAGCGAAGCAACAACATATCCTGCGCCTTCTTTTTCCAGTGCAGTCGCAGACGGCTCAAATTCTACGGTAAAATCTGCTGAAGCATCACCTGTAAAAGCCGCCGCCGTGGAACCGAAATCAATGCTCTGGTTGATGGTCAGGTCTTTCTGCGGATCCAGTCCGTTTTTACGGAGAATGTATTCAAAGACCATTTCCGGCATGCCGCCCTTGCGACCGCCGAGAACTTTCTTTCCTTTCAGATCTTCCCATTTGAAGTCAGGCATTTCTTCCCTTGCCACAAGGAAGTTTCCGGCGCGCTGAGTAAGCTGCGCAAAGTTCACTGCCGGGTCAGTCGCACCTTCCTGGTATGCATAAATGGATGCTTCTGCTCCCATAAATCCGATATCTGCTTCACCGGAGATCAGAGCAGTCAGAACTTTATCTGCACCAAAGCCCGTCACCAGTGTCAGATCCAGACCTTCCTCTGCAAAATATCCCTCTTCGATTGCCACATACTGCGGCGCATAGAAAATCGAATGCGCTACTTCATTCAGTGTAACCTTCGTAAGCTTCTCCTCTTCTCCATCTTTCTTCGCAGCAAATACTCCCATCGGCAGTGCCGTCACCGCCAGAACCACTGCTGCTGCCAGTGAGATCCATTTTTTATTTTTCATGCAGATACTCCTTTTGAAACTTCTGCTGTTAGAGTATGCACAAAGCAAAAAAATGTTCTCGGTACAATATTTTATTGCAAAATAATAATATTCTCTTTCCTGTTCTACTTCCTGTTCATCCATACATAGGTGTATCTTCGTCTCAGCCAGGCTCTCCTGTCCATGAATTTCTGACTGGTCAGAAGTTTATTCAGGAAACTGGTCACGGTTCGTTCTTCATGAGGTTCCAGTTCGATCTCACCATAGATCACTTTTTCGATCAGATTGCAGACACGGGTATACTCTCCCGATTCGATCTCTTCAAAAAAGTCTGCAATAAGCCTGTCTGTTTCCTCTGTATTCCATCCCAGCCGTGCCCTGATACCCACAAGTGCCAGATAACTGTAGATCTTTTTCTCTGTTCTCAGTATTTTTTCTCTCGGTGAAGCTCCCCTGTCTGCTTTTCTGTCAGTCCACAGGCAGACATTTCTTATCACTTCGCACACTATGATCACCACTACAAAAAGGATAAGCAGTACTGCCACGATCCCAAGGCAGATCGCACCAACATCACGTGCGGCCCTGGTAAGTCTCTCACGGGCACTTTTGCCGCCTGCTCCATCCAGACCGGTTACCTCCTGTGAGCCAAAAGAATTATCTTTAAGCACAGCATTCTTCTGTGCGACATCCGGCGTACTTACCATCTTCTGAAGAGTAACTGCATCATAATAGTATCCCGGTGTCACATCCAGCGGAAGCCATCCGATTCCATCAAAATATGCTTCTGCCCACGCATGCGTATTTTCCCCGGTAAGGATGATCTCCTCACTCTGGCTGTTCTTGAGATCTGATTCCGAAATATAGTATCCTTCCACATATCTTGCAGGGATTCCATGGACTCTCAGTGCATCTACAGCTGCGGAAGCATACAGCATTGCATTTCCTCTCTGCGATCCTGTAAGGAAATATCTCACAAGGTCTTCTCCATCTGGAACTTCCTCTATATTCTCCGTATACTCAACGTTTTCTTTCAGGACATCTCTGATGCGGCAGATGGAACTGTAAATCCCATCACTGTCTGACTCGTAATCATCCCAGAACATCTGCTGGACCAGATCGCGTGTTTCGGGATCCACATCACGGTAAGTATCATAAACAAAGGCACGGTAAACAGCTTCCGTCTCACTGTACTGCTTCTGTTCTGCTGATTCCGGTGTACTCACCCAGGGATCTGTCACCATCAGTTCTGCCGGTCTTGTTCCGGAAGTTTCTTCTATCGTATAATTCCGTGCAGCAAAAAAACCTTTGTTACAAAATCTGATGTCTTTATCCTCAGTCAGTTTTCCTTTTTTGATATCTTCCACAGCTGCCGGTGTATATACATAGTAACGTGAAGCTCCGGTCACCCGGATCTGGATCTCATTTTTGTCTGGATTTTTTTCCTCATCACTATGAGCATAGTAATCTGAAATCTGGCAAAGCGGATCAAATGAATTTTCCTCAAGCCAGCCCAGCATTCCAGCATTCTCACCGCCATAGACAGCATCTGCCGGTTCTTCCCAGACTCCATCTTCATAAACAGATCCGACGAAACCTCGGAGATACAGTGTTTTCTGCTGCTCTGTCTTTAACTTAAGCATCTCCCTGGCATCCGCCTTAAGTTCGGATGCCAGATACAGATTTCCTTCTGGCAGTGTATCCTCTCCATATCGGATCTTGTGTATCTCTTCCTGTACAGATTCACGAAACTGACTGACTGCCAGAATTTCCTCCTCTGATACGACTCTTCCGAATATGCAGAAAACGATCAGGACTCCAATTGTCCAGCCCGCCCTGTTTCTTGTAAAAATCATCTCATCATCGGACACACACATTCCACAAAGAGCCGCAAACAAAAATCCACAGGCTGCAGGATTCAGTACCCCGCACAAAAGCTGCAGGATAACCCACAGAATGCAGAAAATATTTGCCAGCAAAAGATGTCTCCCATCTGCCAGAAACCAGGAGATCTCAGCTACTGCCAGGACAAGGATCAATGTAAAAACAAATGCATCATGCATGGACGCCTGCACAGAAAATAATGCCAGACCGCCCGCATTCGCAGTATTCCACTGGCTGATCAGCATATTGATCCATGCCTGTGCGCCTGTCCAGCCTCCACGAAAAACTCCTGTAAAGACCAGAAGCACGATCCATGGCAGTCCTGCAATTGCCGTGGCAAACCGCATTCTCTCTCTCATGATCTCAGCCAGAACACAGCACAAAATCCCTGCGCCTGCCGTCAGGATACATACAGGCAGCGCGGATAACTGTCCCTTCCAGCTTTCTCTTATGACAAGAAAGATTCCGCCCGTCAGAAGAAGTGCCAGAAATGTGATCCATATGATATTTTTGTATCTGTTTTGATTCCGGTCCATATAAAGTCTCTGAACAGGAATCTGTTCTTTTTTATTTCTCATTCTCTCTTCTGATCCTTAACATATGATACGATACGTATCTTTTTTATTGTCTGCCGGAATCTCCACAATCTGACAGGTTCCATTTTTGCTGGCATTCACAGTAGTGCTGTCCTGAACCGCATTCAGGACGGTAATACTGATCTTTCCATCCAGAAGACTTAAATTCTGATCATATTTCCCTGCGGAAAGGATCAAAAGCCTTGTAAAATATTTCTCCATATGTCCTGTCGCAAAATATTTCAATCCGTCTCCACCGTTATCCTGGATCCGGCAGGCAAGCCACTGTGTCAGCATCTTCTGATAGTCACTTTTATTCCTGATCTCCGTCAGATGTAGACCATTTGGACCTGGAAAAGCAATACAGAAAGGAACTCCTTTCATGATAAACTGCTGTCCGACTGCCACTCCAATCCCGACTGCCGCATTCACTTCCCTGGCTGAAACTGTCTCTCCAAGCTGTTTACGTCCAAAATCCGGAAGGATTACAACATTGTAGTGAGAAGGATCGCTGGCTTCCTTAAGAATCAGTGTGTCGGTCTTACTGGAAAGTTTCCAGTGGATCGAGCGTATATCATCTCCTGGCACATATTCACGGATATCAAAGATCTCGCTCAGATCATTTCCCTTGCGGTTCTGGATCATTCCTTCCTCCTGCGGTGCACCCGCCATGTTTTTGTCCAGTTCCACACGGATATCCATCGTTTCCGGATAAACGACTGTCCGAATTGCCCTGGGCTTTTTCCCTCCGGCCCTGAACAGTTTGAACAGGTCAAAAATCCAGATATTCTGACATTCTATACAGGTTTCTCCACAGAAATCTGTTTCTGCCGGAATCTCAAAATGATTTCTGCGGCCACTGAGACTCATCAGAAACTTCCTGTGTTCTACTGTATCAAACATTTCATTCCTGATCTCCAGTTCTGCCATTACATAACCCGCCGCATGAAAAAAATGTTCAGAACTGATATCCACAGACAGAAAAACTTCCTGTCCTTCCTTAACTGCCGGCGCAATTGTCAACACTGTCTCGATACTCCGGATATCCCTTCGAAGGAACAGATACATTGCCACAGCAAGCGTCATAAGCAGAACGACCGAATAAAGCATAAAAGGTCTGCTGTAAGCAAACAGCAGTATCATACATCCTGAAAAAGCAAGGATATAACCTAACCGATTTTTCCACATATCTGCTTACCTTTCTTCTGCTGATGCAGGTCTGACTTTGGTAAGGATATCTTCCAGAAGCGCCCTTGCTGTGACTCCCTCCACCTGTGCCTGTGGACGCATGACCAGTCTGTGGGCACAGACATCTGCAAATACATTCTGCACATCCTCCGGGATCACATAATTTCTTTCGTTCAGGACAGCACTTGCCTTTGCCATCTTCACCAGAGCAGAAACACCTCGCGGTGAGATACCCAGTTCTACCAGCGGATGTTCTCTCGTCTCTTCGCAGAGAAGAATTGCATATTTCAGCACGCTGTCTGTCATACGGACAGAAGTAAGATAATTCTGGACTTCCAGGATATTCTGTGCACTTGTCACAGTCCTGAGATCCAGAAGCGGATTACTGTAGCGCTGCGCGTTGATGATCTTCATCTGGTTCTCGAGTGTCGGATATCCAATGGAAAGGCACACCATAAAGCGGTCAAGCTGTGATTCCGGAAGCGGCTGTGTTCCGGCAAAACCAAGCGGGTTCTCCGTCGCAATACATACAAATGGAACCGGAAGTTCATGCGTCACACCATCAAGGCTGATCGTATGCTCTTCCATAACCTCAAGAAGTGCCGCCTGAGTCTTTGGAGAAGTTCGGTTAATCTCATCAGCAAGAAGAAGCTGGCAGTTTGCAGCTCCTTCTCTGTATTCAAACTGATTCTTTTCTCTGTTGTACATATTAAAGCCTGTGATATCTGACGGCAGCGTATCTGTGGTAAACTGAATACGCTTATTACTCAGTCCCAGAACCTTGGCAAACGCCAGGGCCAGGGTTGTTTTGCCTACACCGGGACAGTCTTCCAGAAGGACATGTCCACCCGCGTAGATCGTCATCAGCACTTTTTCGATGATATTATTCTTGCCAATGAACGCTTTGTTTACTTCTTCTATGATTTCTCTGGATTGTTCAACGATCATTCCTGTATTTCCTCCTCATTTTCCACAGATCCTTCTACGTCAGTCTCTGCTTCTGGTTCTTCATCTTCTGATGTATCTTCTGTATCTTCTATGTCTTCTGGTCCGTCATCTTCTGAATTATCCTGCTCCGGATCTGATACAATCTCATCTTCTGCTGGAATTTCGAAGGATATACTGTCGTCTGTTTCCTCTGTTTCCTGTGTTTCTTCTGCTTCTTCCTCAACGTTCGGGATTTCATTACCGGACAGTTCTTCACCCAAAGTATCAGTCTCTTTCTTCTCTTCTTTCGGATCAAGTCCCATCATCACGCGAATCCTGTTTTCTGCCGGAAGGAGACGCCTGGATATTTCTTTGTCGATTTCTTCATCTGTCGGAGCTGTTCCATCCTCGCCTGTCAGATCATTTATGACAGCCTGTTTTACCGCATCCAGATCCGCATAACCAGCCAGCGCATAACGCCATTCCTCAATATAGTTTGCCTCACAGCCTTCCGGTACATGGATTTCAAGCTTACTGTCATCCACACCAAAACTGTATTCTGTATCATCTGAACTTCTCTGAAGCTTAAGCGGTGTCTCACTCTGGAAATTAAGAACCAGTTTCTCTGAATTCACACCAGAGAAAGTATTTTCGCTGATTCCGATGACAGTAGACGGAATCGTTACAGAACTCAGGTTGCTGCATTTTGAAAACGCTCCTGACGCAATGTAATTTACGGAAGTTGCCAGTGGAAGTTCCATTTTCTCTTTTTCGGCTGCAATGTCCAGATTCTGTATATAGGACGGCGCACCGATCAGTGTCACCTCATAATCACCGGAATTGTAACGATACGGGTAAAAATCTGTTGGCTCTGTCACCTGTTCTGCTCCGAGCATGGTACGGATATTATTCTCGGATTCGAGAAGTCTCTGCTCCAGAATACTGTCAATCTGTTCATCCGGCAGGAACTCCCATGTATCCCAGTCAATAAATTCCCACTGAAGGTCGGACCACATACGAAGATAAGCGGTGTCGCTGCCCAGCTCATAATATCCGCAGAACAGATAACGCCACTTTTTGGCAAAAGCAGCCTCATTGCCCGCCATCACATGAAGCTTAATGTGTTCCACTTCTTCCTCTCTGGTCCAGTAACTGTTAAACTGGAACGGCTGTGTTCCATAAATGGAAAGTTCCGGTTCTCCTCCGGTAAATGTGATATCTGTCAGAGAAGAACATCCATCAAAAACATTCGCATACAGATAACTGTTTAATCCAAACTCTCCTAATGTCACAGAGGTAAGAGAACTGCATCCTGCAAAAATGCCTTCCGCAAACTGAATACTGTATCCCGGTACCACTGCTGATGTAATGTTCTTACAGCCGGCAAATACGTCAGAACTGACAAACGGATTATCCTGGAGAATAACATCTCCTCCAAGCTGTGAATTCGCAAATGCCCCCGGGTCAAATGCCCAGAGTCCCCAAAGTTCCTCCCAGTTCAGTGTAAAACTTCCACTCTCGGAACATGTCTTTTCCATGGCATAGGAAAAAATCTCCTGTGTCGTCCATGGCAGTTCTACCTGATCTGCCATCGTGAGTCCGCTTCGAATAGCAAGCCACGGACTTCCGTATTCATTCAGGCCATACAGCATTCTGCCTTCGCCGCCAATATCCACGATATCGTATCCATAAACACCGGAATCTTCCGTAAAGTTTACGCATCTTGCAGAATATCCATCAGCATTCGTCGGTACATATACCATGCTGTTCCCGGCAGAATCATGAAGTTCCGGTACTGAGTCATCTTCCAGATAACCCGTCATTGCATTGGATGCAAGAAATCTGAGCGAATCACAGTTTTCAAATGCCATATTCCCAATCGTAATTGTATCCTTGTTATTGATCAGCGCGCCCTGAAGTGATGTACATCCTTTAAATGCCTGATATCCGATATTGTCGACACTTTCCGGAAGGATCGCCCAGATAAGCTCTGTACAGTTTTCAAATGCATTATCATCAATCGCATTAATTGTCAGTACCGTTCCGTCCGCAGCAGTCACTGTACCGTCAAAATATGTAATATCCTTTGGTGCCTCGATCAGAACTGTCTCTTCTTTATCATTCCGGATCGTGCTGCTGTAGATATAGCCTTCTGTAGAAGTTCCAAGCAGTTCTACAGAAATTTCCGGTGACGCGCCGGCTTTCTGAAGCTGTTCCTGCACAGAATCATACTGTTCCTGAGAGTAACAGCGGATTATCTCTATCCGACTGTCGGACAGACATTCTGCCTCCAGCTCCACTGTACTGCCGTTTCCTGGCATAATAAGGGTCGAAGTCCCTTCCACACCCTCAAATGCTCCATTCTGAATGACTTTTACACTGTTTGGCAGAACATAAGACGTTCTTCCTGTATTAAGGATCTTGCGGAGTTTTCTCTCATTACTTACAATTCCCTCATTCTGTACCGTATAAGTAATTTCAGGATTTTCTTCTGCTGCCACTGTATTATCATTTCCCTCTGCTGCCTTGTAATTCTGTTCAAGAAAAGCATTCAGAAGATTATCATCTATGATCGTCTTGCATCCATGAAGATTCTGATAGCTGATCTCCGGCATCAGATCCAGTGTCCTTGCCTCAAGATACAGTTCACTCAGATTGTTGTCAGCAGTCAGGCTTACCTTTGTTACGGTTTCCGGCACAGTCAGTTTTTCCATTTTATGTGGAATTGCCAGGTAGCTGGTCTGATCTTTATTGGTCAGAACCCCTTCTTTTGTAGCAGAATAATTACGGTTTCCGGAGCTTACCAGATATCCCTGGTCTACATCCAGTCCGCCTTCTGTGTCCTCAATGTACAGAACCGTATCCGGAATTTCAAGGTAATCTGTATTCAGCCCGGCACCTGCATCAATAATAACTGCCTGTATGTATTCCGGAACACTCACCTTGCGGTACTGACGTTTATCAGTTCCAATATAATACGCTTCCTGTGCCTTGTCCGTAAATCCTGTGAGAGTCTGAAGATAACAGAGGTTCATGTACTGGTCGCCCACCTCATAGTTATCCGACATCCACTCATAGACAAGTTTGGCAGTATATCTGGAATCCAATGGAATTTTGTCTGCCGGTTCCAGAATGTGACGACCTTTTGTGACTTTATAAAGCCACGGCACCAGTTCCCCGTCTTCTTCCCATCCCGGAAACAGGCTGGTGAGCTGATTACCGGATATAATATTGTCCTGATAACGGAAAAGGTTGAAAATTTCTCCCAGTTCCGGATGCTGTTCTGTATTCAGAATATCATCTTCAAGAATCACCTGTTCTTCTTCATCAACCCGATTAGCGAGAACAAAGATACGGTTTCCCTTTGGAATGTAAGAAACCAGTTTCTTTTTCCAGTTGGAATCTTTGGCTGACATTCGGTATGATACACGGATGAGCATCTTTCCTTCTTCGAGGCCTTCCGGAATCGTTAACGGGAAATCTGTCTTCCAGCTCTGGCCGCCGTCAAACGAAACTGCTTCAATACGGATATACTTATCCAGTGCATCTGCTCCCCACAGATAACCGTTGCCGTCCTTGCCATATACCAGCGTATCCAGTGAATTATAGACATCCCTTTTTGTCACTTTCTGGTCTTCATAAAGGACACTTCCGCTGTTATAGCTGGACTGTTCAATTACAATACTTGTATTACTTCCGTCTTCTTTATCATCAGATGCCGGTGTCACCCCTTCTACATAAGGTTTGAATGTGATCAGACCGGTACCTCCTCCAATTGTCGGATTTGATTTCGTGGATTCCGGATCCTTGATTGAACTGGATGGTCTTGAAGGTGTAGTTGTTGGTGCTGGTGCCGTAGTCGGTGCCGGTGCTGAAGTTGGCACCGGAGTCGGCGTTGTCTTTGTTGTATTGTTTCCGGAACTGGAACCAGGAGTTTTGGTCGGTGAAGGGCTGTTGTTGTCTGTTTTGCTGTTATTCTTCTTAGTTTCTGAGGAACTTCCCGACTTATCTGTACCTGAAGAATTACTACTGCTGCTTCCATTTCCTCCATTCTGCGTGGTACCATTTAATTCTGTATCCGCTTTGGAAGGATCTTTGACTATGCTATAGGTTTCTTCCGGTTTCTGCTGTTCTTCCTCCTGCTGATCCTGCTTTGGAATATCACTTCCTGTATTCTCTCCGTCCAGAAGTCCTACTGCCTTTGTACTCACCTGTTCATTCTCAAACAGATAGTCCGCCTGGTCTTTGAGCTCGGTGCTTTCTTTTTCCTGATCGTCCTGTTTATCTTTGAGAAGACTGCTTTCTTTGCTATCGTCTTTCTTCTTACGGTCTACGCCAGATTCGTCACCGTCAAATACGACCTGATTCGTCTGGATCTCCTGGTCATTCTGAAACGGTTTGAAATCTGTTCCTGACTTATAAGCTGATGCTATGGCAACGGTGCCGGCTGCAAGAACCGGTACTATTGTAACAGCAAGTCCGATTTTTTTCTTGTTCATGATAGTCCCTTCTCTTTTTCTCTGAGGAATACTCCTATATTATGCTGCAATGCGGTGAAATCCACCGGTTTTGCATAATGTCCATTCATACCACTCTCGATGGAACGACGTTCGTCCTCCACAAAAGCATCTGCAGAAAGTGCAAAGATCAGTACACTCTTTGCATCCGCCCTGTTCATCTGGCGAATCTGTTTCGCTGCTGTCCGTCCATCCATGACAGGCATCTGCACATCCATAAGGATAAAATCATAATACTCTTCCGGATGTGCAGCAAAACGGTCAACTGCTTCCTGACCATTCTGTGCCAGATCGACTTCTGCACCCATCTGTTCCAGAATCTCCGTTGCGATCATGGCGTTGATATCATTATCCTCCGCAACAAGTATACGGCGTCCGGCAAAAGCATTGGTGTCTTCTTCCGGTTCTGCCTTGTGCTCTGAATTCTGTGTTCCTGTATCGCCCAGAGCTTCTTCTGCTGCCGGAAGATGCAGAAATACAGAGAAATCTGACCCTTTTCCCGGAGTGCTTCTTACCACGATCTCTCCGCCCATCAGTCTGACCAGATTATCGGTGATCGCCATACCAAGACCGGAACCACCGTATTTCCTTGCAGTATCACTACTCTCCTGCTCAAATGGACGGAAAATACGGTTGATAAATTCCGGTTCCATTCCGATACCTGTATCATGGACACAGATCATAAGATCTGCCATTCCATCCTGAAGCATCATCTGGCGGAACGTAACTGTGATTTCTCCCCTGCGGGTAAACTTGATTGCATTGGAAAGGAAGTTAATGATGACCTGGCTGATTCTGAGTTCATCTCCGATCACATGATCTATGGTCATATCCTCAAATTTGATCTCATAGTGAATTCCCTCTGCTTCCAGATTCTTCGCGAACATATCGTAGAGCCGCCTGCCAAGATTTCTGAGGCTGAAACTCTTGTGTTCAAGTTCTACCTTGCCGGCCTCGATCCTGGACATATCCAGAATGTCATTGATCAGTGCCAGCAGATGCCCGGAAAGTTCTTCCGCCTTGGTCAGATAGGTGCGCGAAGGAGCATTGCTCTCAAGACTGCTTTCTGCCAGCGTAAGCATACCCATGATTCCATTCATCGGTGTCCGGATCTCATGGGACATACGATTCAGGAATGTTGTTTTGGACTGACTTTCTTCTTCGGCTTTGCGAAGCAGTTCCTCGTACTGTTCAATCTGGTTATGCTGCTTCGTGGTGTCTGTAAAAGAAAGAAGACTGTATCTGCCGTCAGATGCACTGCTCATGGACATCGTAAGCCAGATATCATTTTTCATAGGAAATTCAAAAATTTCTGTGTGTGTACCATCCCAGTTTCGGTAATGTTCCCAGATGCCATTCCGGTGTTCTCCGGTCTGGAGGTTATGATCCAGGCAGGTCACATCATTCTGAAGTTCCTGTAAACCAACTCCAAGAAGTTTCTCTGTCCCTTCTGTTGCATAAACCGGCATTCTGTCACTTTGCCGTATCACAACACAGGCTTCATTTTCTCTGAAATTTATTTCCTTAAGAAATACGCTCTCTCCACCCCGAAGTGTGGAACTGTTTTTTTGTTTATTCTTGTTTCGCCCTCTTTTTGCAAGCAAAAATACAGCCGCCAGTGCTTCTACGCTTCCAATTGCCACCAGCGGAAAGTGATTTCCAAGTATTGTCAGCAAATCTGCAATCTCATTCACTTTCTCACAATTCCCCCTGTTCCGCATGATCTCCCAGTCTGCGATTTTCTACTTCTATTTATTCTACACAAAATCAACAGGAAAAGAAATAGATATTTGCCCGATTCATGCGGTTTTCGATAAGTAATTGCTAAATATATTCAACAAAAAACACGCCTTCTGCCATATTTCTTGTCTTATTCTGTCCGAAGCCTTATAATAGGAAATATCTGTATCAAAACTTTATGTTCCAAGGAGGAAACTCATGAAACTGAATCCATTCTGTATGTGCTGTGCCATCAACAAGCAGGAAAAAAAGATCCGTGATTTTGATGACGCAGACCGAAAAACCGAATATATGAAAAAAGTCATGGAGCTTATGGCAAATGCCGGCGAGGACGACTGTGCCCCGAGTATTTCCATTGATCTGAAAAAAATGTTCAGCGATTTCTGGGAGCAGCCCATGGAAGATTACTCTTCCATCAAGAAAGAATTCAATCAGCTCATGCTAGATCTGGAACCATCTCTTGAGGAAACGATCCGGAACTCTGACGATCCGCTGAAAACGGCACTTCTCTATGCACGTATCGGCAACTATATTGATTTTGCCGCACTTGCAAATGTGGATTCTGCCACTGTCCTCTCTCTTCTTAATGAAGAAAATAAGGATCCACTTGACGAAAATGAATACCGCCGCTTCCGCGAAGAACTCGCCTCTGCCTCCAGGCTTGTTTACCTGACAGATAACTGTGGTGAAGTTGTACTTGATAAGCTTGTCGTCAAACTGCTGAAAGAATTCTATCCTGAGCTTGCCATCACTGTGATCGTCCGCGGTTTCCCTGCTATCAACGATGCGACAATGGAAGATGCCGAGGAGATCGGGCTTACAGAGATTACCAGAGTCATCGGCAATGGCAATGATGTCGGCGGCACCTGGCTTCCGCATATCAGCGAGGAAGCACGGAAACTGCTTGAAACAGCAGATCTCATCATCGCCAAGGGCCAGGGCAACTATGAAACACTGCATGAATGCGGTCTCAATATTTATTATCTTTTTCTGTGTAAATGTGAATGGTTCCAGCGTCAGTTCCATGCACATCCACTGGAAGGTATGTTCATAAATGAACGCCGGATCTGACGGATTGACGAAGCTTTTCCCCCTTTTCGTCAATCTGTCAAGAAACCACCAAAATCTTTGTAAAAATCTTCACTGGTAAGCGTCTTTTGTTTTCGCTATACTGATAACAGTTCAAAACGAAAGCAAAAACTACTACAATTATTTTGGAGGAATAAGAAATGGCAAGTTTATCTTTACAGCATATCAACAAGACATATCCGAACGGTTTCGAAGCCGTTAAAGATTTCAACCTTGAAATCGAAGATAAAGAATTTATCATCTTTGTAGGACCATCTGGATGTGGTAAATCTACTACACTTCGTATGGTAGCCGGACTGGAAGAGATCT
>NZ_FR886644.1:0-2252 GCF_000436615.1 Blautia sp. CAG:237 | reverse complement strand
ACGTAGAGTTCCTGTTCCCGTTCGGATGGGGCGAGCTGTGGGGAATCGCTGACAGAACAGACTATGACCTGACACAGCATCAGAATGTATCCGGTCAGGATCTGACATACTTCGACGATGAGAAGAAACAGAAATACATTCCTTACGTTATCGAGCCTTCACTTGGTGCTGACCGTATGGTACTTGCATTCCTGTGCAGTGCATACGATGAGGAAGTTCTGGATGCAGAGAAGAACGACGTTCGTACAGTCCTTCACTTCCATCCGGTACTGGCTCCGGTCAAGATCGGTGTCCTTCCGCTTTCCAAGAAGCTGAACGATGGTGCAGAGAAAATCTTCCAGCAGTTAAGCAAGAAATACAACTGCGAGTACGATGACCGTGGAAACATCGGTAAACGTTACAGAAGACAGGATGAGATCGGTACTCCGTACTGCATCACTTACGACTTCGAATCTGAGAATGACGGAGCAGTTACTGTCCGTGACCGTGACACCATGGAGCAGGTTCGTGTCAAGATCGGCGAGTTGGAAGCATACTTTGCTGACAAATTTACATTCTAAGTTCTGAGGACTCAGAAACTTTCATAAGAGAATGACGACAGGCATTCGCTGTGCACTGCGCTGATACGCAGACACGGCAGATGCCTGATTTTTTTGTGGCATTCTTCTATTTCTTTTATAATCCATACAGCATATACAAACAAAACTATACAAAATAGATAATAAAAACAAAAGATATATACAAAAACATATAAAAATACACAAATCTTCTTGACGAAAACGGATAATATTGGTAAAATTTAACTATTATATATCCGACAACAAAAAAGGAGATGACAGTATGGCAAAAAAACGCAATATCATTGTAGGACAGTCCGGAGGTCCTACCGCAGTAATCAATTCCAGTCTTGCAGGTGTGTACAAGAACGCCATTGAGCGAGGTTTCGACAAGGTATATGGAATGCTGCACGGAATTCAGGGACTTCTGGATGAACAGTATATCGATCTTTCTACACAGATCCACTCAGAGCTGGACATTGAGCTTCTCAAGAGAACCCCGTCCGCGTTCTTAGGTTCCTGTCGTTTTAAACTTCCTGAGATCCACGAAGATAAGACCATCTATGAGAAGATCTTTGGTATACTGAACCGTCTTGATATTGATGCGTTTATCTATATTGGCGGAAATGACTCCATGGACACCATCAAGAAGCTTTCTGATTTCGCAATCCTGACCGGCCAGAAGCAGAAATTCCTTGGCGTACCGAAGACCATTGACAATGACCTCGCACTGACCGACCATACACCTGGTTTTGGAAGTGCAGCCAAATACATCGGAGCTTCCACCAAGGAAGTGATCCGTGACGCACAGGGTCTTACCTACAAGAAGAGCATGATCACGATCATGGAAGTCATGGGTCGAAATGCAGGATGGCTCACCGGCGCAACTGCACTTGCGAGAACAGAGGACTGCGACGGACCGGACCTTATCTACCTTCCGGAAGTTGCATTTGACATTGAGAAATTCCTTGTCAAAGTCAAAGAACTCCTCAAGAAGAAATCTTCCGTTGTGATCGCTGTATCCGAGGGAATCCGCCTCGCTGACGGACGCTATGTCTGCGAACTTGGAAGCTCCGGAGATTACGTGGATGCATTCGGCCACAAACAGCTCGCAGGAACCGCGACATACCTTGCCAACTTCCTGGCAGCAGAGTGTGGCTGCAAGACAAGGGCTGTAGAGCTTTCTACCTTACAGAGAAGTGCTTCCCATATGGCATCCCGTGTCGATATCGACGAGGCATTTATGGTAGGCGGTGCTGCAGTGAAGGCAGCAGATGAAGGCGACACCGGCAAGATGATCGTCATCGACCGTGTTTCCGATGACCCGTACATGGCAAAAACAGGCATCTATGACGTACACAGGATCGCCAACGAAGAGAAGGTCGTTCCGAGAAACTGGATGAACAAAGATGCGACTTATGTCACCAAGGATTTTGTCGATTATATCAGCCCGCTGATCCAGGGAGACTACCAGCCGATCATGGTAAACGGTCTCCCGAGACACCTTGTGCTCAACCTTAAGAAGAAACGTTAAAGTAAAATATGAAATGGAGAAAGGTTTTTACATATTATGACAAAAACTTTCCCCATTTTTTGACAGTTTAACCTTGACTATTTGTACTAAAGTCTATACAATAATTATGTGCGTAAAACATAATTTTTTTATGTAAAAGAACAAATAATTAGGAGGAAATG
>NZ_FR886643.1:0-685 GCF_000436615.1 Blautia sp. CAG:237 | reverse complement strand
TTTAAGTTAATGACATTGTATAAATTAAGGGTTTTCAGCGTTTTTGATTTTCCGTAAATTACAAAGGGTATCAAATTTCATCAATTAACAACTCTGTCATTCCTAATGCCGCTGGAATTATCAGCAGCACGACTATCCATGCGCTCTGGAACAGTACCCAGGAAAGAATCGAAAGAATAGAGCAGACTACTATTTTCACACAGGCATCTGCTTTTATCTTTTGCTTTTTCAGCATTACGATGGAGGATATGAACAGGATCAGAAATATTACAAATAATAAAACAAGCCCTACTACCACCAGAAAGGCTACAACTCCCGTCATTCCTCCAAGCAATGCTGTAAGCGAGCCTGGAAGTATAAGATATCCACTTATGTAGTCTCCGTTTTCTCCAGGGTTAGTTGCCAGATTCATACCAACCGTTGTAAGCTCTCCAGCATATCTGACAAGAAATAAAGATCCGATCCCAGCACAGAGAGAAAACATCATATAAACACCAATTAATATTGTGGAAATTAATGATCCCAGAGGGATTTTTTTATTATTCTTCATAGCATCTTCCCAGTTTTTATTTCATTCACTTCTCCTGAATCTCTTTACCGCTGATATGTTCAATGTCTATTTCAAAGAGCTGCACGGCTTTTCCTGAACGTTCGATTTCTTCGTCAATCAGCTGTTCATTTGGAT